>DASUEL010000596.1:0-2255 GCA_036275095.1 Bdellovibrionales bacterium | reverse complement strand
TCCGGAACATGACCGGCGTTACTAGTTTCAGTAGCTGCGGCTGCCGTAGCTGCTGCCACGGGACTCGCGGCGCTCTTGCGGACGAGCTTCGCTCACCGTCATTGCGCGGCCGCCGTTGTCGGAGCCGTTCAAGCGGGTAATCGCCGCCGTCGCCTCGGTTACTGACGACATTTCGACAAAGCCGAAACCTTTGCTGCGGCCGGTGTCGCGGTCGGTGATGATTCGCGCCGACATCACTGTGCCGGAGGGCGAGAACAGATCGGCCATTGATTGTTCGGTTTCTGAGAACGGAAGATTGCCTACGTATAACTTGTTACCCATTGATACCTCCACGAGGATGGGGTCAGCTCGAAGAGGAAATGGGCGGAATGCCTACGGACTCGATGAGAGACGATTAAAGAGACCTGATGATTACCTGAACCGTGCGAACTTAGCACGCTATTAATTTTTTATTATTAACGCGCGAGCTTCTTGCCGCAGTCGGTGCAGTAAGTTTGGCGCTCTTTCAGCAGCATCGCGTGGCGAGCCTGATCGCAGCGCGAAGACGCGGATCGATTCACGATTTCACCACACTTCGGGCAATAGCGAATCGGCACGTTCAAGCGACCGTGATTCATATTCGGGCATAGGTCATTCATGCGTTTCCCTTTCGTTTGAAAGCCGCGGACCGATTACTTTTTGCGGGAGCCAAGACGCTCGGTACGTGAACTTTGTCCTCTCGAACGATGAGCGTCAGCCCGTTACTGGATTTGCCGTTGAACCGGTCAATGCCGTCTGCGGCCTGCTCCGGCGTCGCCATCTCGACGTAACCGACTCGCAAATTTCCGCTGGGCTTCTCAAGGGTCGAGACCGAAACGCTCGCGACATCGCCGACGACGGTAAACCACGATTCGAGCTCCCACGCGTCGATCGTCGGCGCCAAGTTCTGAATGTAGAGTTTTGTACCCATGAAACCTCCGGTTGGTTTGGCCGCGATGGAGGTTATGAACCGAATGCTCAAAAGCTCGTGGATAGCGCGACTGGAAAGACTCGATCAGTATAACACGCAGGAGGCGCCAATTGGTGTTTATATGCCAAAACCATCGAGAAGCCTCGCGCGCTCTACAGAGGCCTGCACGACTTGAGAACGCCTGAGACCGAGCTGGCGGAGAGCACGAACATCGGCTCAACTTCAGTCGCGAACTGATGTAACATCATTTGGTAACGTGACGAGAAAACGGAGTGAAACTGGGATTCGGCTTCCTGAAAAGAAATGACAAAACAACCGTCAAACCCGTCGTTCTGGTCACGGGTTGCTCCTCGGGCATCGGCCTTGCGCTGGCCGAGCTTCTTTACAAAGAGACTCATTACCGCGTCGTCGTGACGGCAAGAGCCGCCTCGTTCTCGAATCTTCAGTCGAAGTTCGCCGACAACGAGCGCTTTCTCACGCGCGTTCTCGATGTGACCTCCGAGACCGATCGTAACCGGCTAATCGCCGAAATCGAGGCGAAGTGGGAGTGCGTTCATATTCTCATCAATAACGCCGGCATCAGTTACCGGGCGGTCGTCGAGCACATGAGCTCGGCCGAAGAGCAGCAACAGTTCGACACGAATTATTTCGGTCCCGTCGGGCTCATCCGCGCGGTCCTGCCGGGCATGCGCAAGCAAGGGCGGGGTAAAATCATCAATGTCTCCTCCGTGAGCGGAATGCTCGCGATGCCGACGATGGGCTCCTACAGCGCCTCCAAATACGCGCTCGAAGGCCTGAGCGAGGCGCTTTGGTATGAGGTCAGACCTCTTGGAATCAACGTTTCACTCATTCAGCCCGGGTTCGTAAGGTCCTCGTCGTTTCTGAACGTGAAATATTCGGAACAGTCCGGACCCGAGCACGGCTTCGAGGGCCTGTACGCGGATTACTACGAGCACATGACTCCCTTCATCGAACGGCTCATGGGCCTGAGCCTCACCTCACCCGCCGATGTCGCGCGCCGGGTGCTCAAGGTCATCAAGCGAAAAAATCCCCCGTTGTGGATTCCCGCCACCCTCGACGCCCAGATCTTTTACTATTTGAGACGTTTCGTTCCACGCAAGTGGCTGCTCGCGGGCCTCTTCGCGACGCTGCCGAAAGTCCGCAAGTGGGGCCGGCGGCACAAAAAGACGCGCGCTCGCTGAGAGCCTGGCGGGATGTTACGAATTTGCCGAGGGCCCTTCAGCGGCAAAGGGCCCGATTTGTGAAATCTTAGTTACAGGGAATATCTTCGACCAGCCGGAACTCT
>DASUEL010000595.1:0-2233 GCA_036275095.1 Bdellovibrionales bacterium | reverse complement strand
TCGCGATATTAAACAGATTTCCAGCCAAATGGCTGAACGGAAATGCCAGGACTAAAGGCTGTTTTTTGCGGGCTGATTGCCATGCTGCATTGTCAAAATCCAAGAATCCGAGAATCTCCGAGTTAATTCCAAAGTATTGTCGACACACGGTTTTGATCGCATGCCCGAGCTCGACGTCGTGTTTCGTGCGTACCTGATTCAAAATCAATTTTAGTTTGAAGCGGTCCAGTTCCGAGCGGAGAACGGCGCCAACCTCAGGCTCGGTGCGCATGACATATTTCACGAGATCGCTGGGAGTTCTGATTCCGAGCTGCACTCGTTGTTCCATCGCTCTGTTGAAAAGCTCCTGCGCCCCCATTTTCGTTTCGACTTGCTTTACTTTGCGATGAAACGCCATGCGAACATACTGATAGGTGTTCTCGATGCTCGTGGGCTCAGGTGTCGTGATGAGAACCGACTGATCGGCATACGTAAAGAACTCCGCGTTCAGCTCCGTCGCGCCGGCGCCGAGATCGATGAAGATGTTTCGACCTGGCAGTTCGCGGATCTGTTCCATCAGCCGTTTTTTGTTCTCTTCGGTGAACTGGCTTAGAGTAAAGTTGTCGTTTACGCCGCCGACGAGCTGGAGCCGGCTTATCTTGCTCTCGACGACGAGTTCTTTGAGATTATTCACGCGGCCTTGGAGAAAATCCGAGAGACCCAGCTTAGGAAGATCATTGCCTACGCACGTATGAAGGTTGGCTCCGGCAAAATCCAAATCGACCAACGTGACGGAATGCCCGGTTTGCGCCATGCAGACCGCCAGGTTCGACGTCAGAAAACTTTTTCCGATGCCGCCTTTGCCGCCGCCGAACGCCCAAACGGTGGTCGCACTCGCGGTTTGAGGCTGTTCAAGTTTTCGGGTTGCTCCCGTGAACAGGGACATTCAAGCCTTTCAAAGAAGCAGCCACTGCGCCGTGGTTTAAGACAGCGTGGTGCTCTTAAGCTTCTCTTCGGCCTCCGAGGCGCGAATATAAAGCGGCTGAACGTCATTCCAGGACTTTAGTTCGGATTTCAGCGCGAGCCTGCTCAAGCACTGGACCTTCGGATGGTCACTGAGCCCCGGTTGACGGATGAGCTTTTCTCTCAGCGCGGGTGAAAACTGCGATTCGTACACTTCGAAGCCCTCGCCGACGCAAATGTGAGATTTGTTCACGGCAACTTCAAGCTCCGGAATTGTCAGGGCTGCGGGTGCGTGCGTGCAGCGCCAGCCCTCGCTCGAGGGCTCGAACATCGAGGCATAGACCATGTTCTTATGGGCATTGATGATCGAAAGCACGGGCGTCGCCTTTGATTCGACCTGCTCGGCCAAGATTCGAAGCGAGTCGAAGGGCGCGATTTGAAGTCCTAGCGAATAGCCCAGGCTGCGGGCTGTATTGACGGCGACACGCACGCCTGTGAAGCGGCCGGGCCCGATATCAACGGCGATTCGCTGAAGCTCGGAAGGCCTACGCCCCGATTTTTCGAAGAGCTTCTGCACGCCAGCGACGACGAACTCGCCGGCGCGGCTTTGCTCCGACCAGGACTCTTGAGCCAAAACGCGCTCGCCGTCGGAGAGCGCGACGCCGCCGACGAGCGTACTGCATTCAATTGAGAGAATCAGCATTACCAGTTAAACCCTATGACCCGGGAAATGTCGTTGAATAGGGCAAATACCATGAGGGCCAACAGCAGCACAAGGCCAACCTGTTGGGCGATTTCCATCTTCCGCAGGCTGAGCGGCGAGCCTTTTACGGCTTCGATTCCGAAGAATACGAGATGACCGCCGTCGAGCACCGGAACGGGTAACAAATTCAAAACGAACAGGTTGATGGAGATGATTGCCATGATTTTCAAGAACGGCGAAAGACCGACTTTGAAGGTCTCGCTGGCCAGCTGACCGATCATGATAGGGCCGCCGATGCTTTTCGCCGACACGCGGTTCTGAATGAGCCTGAGAAAGCTCAGCGCGGTGATCTTGGTCCAATTGAGGGTTTGCTCGAAACCCCACGTGGCGGCCTTGATCGGGTTATAAATGCGCATGACGAATGTCCACGGAGCCGCGAAGTCGAGCGCCGTCGTGATTCCGAGCGCGTAGTTCTCTTCTTCTTTTCCGGTTGGCGTTTGCTGGGTCATTTTTTGCGGCGTGATGTTGTAGGTACGCTCGGTGCCGTCGCGCAGAAGCGTGACTTTGAGGCTCTTCTGATCGCGCCCG
>DASUEL010000594.1:0-2360 GCA_036275095.1 Bdellovibrionales bacterium | reverse complement strand
CCGTCGGCAACGCCTTGGCAGAACATCCAGAGCTGCTCGATCGCGCTGAACGCCGGGAACGGGCCCATGGGATGCTCGCGGTCTTGAATCATGCGAACGGAGAGAAAGTCGCGCGAATAATACACGAGCGTTTTGTTCGCGCTCTTAAGCGCCAAATTGTACGGCGGCGTGTGCTCTTTGATGAGATCGCTCTCGAGCATCGAGGCTTCCATGATGTTCTTGCAGACGGTCACATCGAGGTCCCACGCCTGCGTGAGCATTTCGAGCTTGCGGTGGTCTCGCCCTTTTCGCCCGCGAAAATAGCTGTTCACACGGTCTTTCAGGCTCGTCGCTTTACCCACATAGAGGATTTCGCCCTTTCGATTCACGAACCGGTAAACACCGGGAGCATCGGGCAAGCCCAGCCGTTTGTTTTTGTCGAGCGGATACACGAAGGCCGCGCGCTTCGGAACGGCCTCGCCGAGCCAGCGGCGCGCCTCGAGCGGATCAGTGCAGCCCATCTTTTCGCAGAGCCCGCGCCAGACGGCGATGGTCGCCTCGACGTGATCGGCGGCGCGCTTCTCTTCGGCTTTGCGATGGCCGAAAAAACCCGCGAGCCCACGCAGCCCCCGGCTCGGAAGCTGCGGGACCACCCGCCTGGCGAGCTCGTGCGTGCACAATATCTGGAAGGGTAGCTCGCGTCCAAAGCGGGCGAAGAACTCTTTTAGAAAACGCTCTTCAAATTTCGCGTAATGAATGACGGCGAAGACATCTTCAGCGGGCTCGGTCGCCGCGATTCCGTGGCTTTGAAGGCTGTCGATGAAGCGGTCGAGTACGTCACCGGGAGAGAGCGCCTTGCGCATGTCTTCTTCGGTGACGCCGGTCAGCTGTTGAATGCGATTCGGGACTCCGTCAGGCACCTGCACGAGATAAGACATGATGCTCGTCTCGTCGAAGCCCCACGCGAGCTCGAGCAGCGCGCCCTTCTCGGGATTGGGGCCGGTGGTCTGGCAATCGAGAAAGAAAACGCGCGAGCTCATTGCGAAGTCTCTTCGGGGCTGAACTGCGGCTCCTCGCCCGCTTCTTGCGCGCGCGACTGGCCGTAGGCATCGGCGGCCACGCGGGACTGAGCGAAGCTATCGGCGCCGCCGCGAGCGGGCGCTTCAGGCGCGTCGTCGAAGTTGAAGGCCGTTTGGTTTCCACTCCAGAAATTTTGAATGTCTTTGAGAATTTCGCGTGAGACGAGCTCCTGAACCGACGTTTCGTACCAGTCGGCGGGCATCGAGTCGGCGTAAGGCTTCGTCAGAAACCGGTTGTCCATGAGCACGATGAGCCCGCGGTCGGTCTCGGAGCGAATCACCCGGCCCGCCGACTGCACGACCTTCGTCATTGCCGGGTACACGTACGCGTAACCGAAACCTTCGCCGTAGCGTTTTTCGTAAAACTCGCGCAAGAGCTCGCGCTCGAGATCGAAGGTCGGCAAGCCCGGGCCCACGATGATCGCGCCGATCGCCATGTCGCCGGGGTAGTCGACACCTTCGGAGAAGACTCCGCCCTGCACGCCGAATAACAAAATCGGATCGCCCCCGCGCTTGAGCTGATCGATCACGTCTTCGACGGCGGCGTTTCTCATTTCGCGCGTTTGTTTGACGATCTTGAAGCCCGGCGCCTTCACGCGGGCCGCGACGTGCTCGAGAAAATCAAAGCTCGGAAAGAACACGAAATAGTTGCCCGGTTTGATCGACGCGATCCGCGAAATACCGTCGGCGATTTTGGAGTAATTCGCATGCCGGACGGAATACTTCGTCGAGACCTGCGGAATCACCAGGAGCTTGCGGTTCGATTTCGGAAACGGTGATTTGAACTCGCTCATCTTGGTCGTCGTCACATCGAGGCCCGAGAGCTTCGCGTAGTAGTTGAACGGCTTGAGTGTCGCCGAAAACCCGACGACATGAGCGAACGAAGCGTAATTCTCTTTGAGCATATCCGAGGCGTCGCAGCAGGTGATCTTCAGCGTTCCGCCGTTCGGGTAATAGGTGTAGGTCGAAAAAAAGTTGTCACCCTCGAACTGAACGGCCTCGACGAAGTTGGCCCAGGTGTTGGCGAGCTTCAAAACCGGGTCTTGCGGCTCGATGACGGCGTCGGACTCGAGATACGACGTTAGAAACTCGTTGATGAGCGCCTCGTGATCCATGAACGCCGCGACGTTGAGGCTCACGCGCGCGCTCGTCGTGCAGCCCTCGGGCCTATGGCTTTCAATGATGAGCAGGCACTGATCAATGAGCCGCCGCCCTTGGGCCGCGAACGTACCCGGGAGCCGCTCCATCCCCGGCTTCATCAATTCGAACACGAAGCTCGAAAGCTGGGGTGAGTAATAAGAC
>DASUEL010000593.1:0-4276 GCA_036275095.1 Bdellovibrionales bacterium | reverse complement strand
AAAACTCGACTCTGACGAGCGGCAACTCCTACTTTTATCTATCGCGGGCTTGTATCGATCAGGCGACCCAGTACAAATCCAATCTAGGTTATTGGACGCACGGCTGCCGGGGCTGGCATCATCTCACGCGCCAGTGGAATCACTGCGGAGGTGGCCAATGAGAAAACATCTCGCAGAGATATTTCCCCTGGTTCTGACCTCGCAGATCTTCATCGGGCCGGTTTTCGCCCAAGACGTCTACAATTTCTATTTCCAGAAAGGCGCGCCGCCGGCGACCGTGATTCAGGGTGGAGCCGGCCAACGCTCCGAGGCGCAAGCGCTGCCTTCGCAGGTACAGCCTGAACAGGCGCCGTCGGGCGCGCCGGCAAGCCCCTCCGAAACGTCCGAAGTCGCGACCACGGTCACGAAGCTGAATGCCGCGAGTGATCGCGGATACAAGAGCTGGGAGCTTCAGGTCGGCCCGGCCTACGTCGCCGATGTGCAAGGGCACTGGACGGGCGCGAGCCTCGCTGGCCAGTACAATTTTTCGAAATACATCGGCCTGCAACTCGGCGTACTCTACGCGCCTAAAAACGACGCGTACGGCGAGATGTACGACAAAGACCAAGCGTGGGATGCGTCTCTGGCCGCCGTCGTGACGCCCGTACACGTGAACCTGTTTGGGCGCGAGTTCTTGCAGGTGAGCGCGCTCGGCGGCTTCATGACGACCAGAAAGTCGGAGCTCGTGAGTGTTCCCAGTTATGATTACGGCTACGGAACGTACCGGTACGAGACGCGCGAAACCTCGAGCCAGACGCGGGTCGTGAAGCCGTTCCTCGGCGTTGGCCTCGCGTTGAACTTCGCTCAGAGCTTCGGCATGTACGCTCAAGCCAAAGTGATCAGTGAAAATTCGGCTTACGGTCAGGCGAACGCCGGCCTCGTCGTGAGATTTTAGGAGTTGATGAAGATGACCAGCGATACGCGACAACGGTTCATGCTGTTAACGGGATTCTTGCTCATCTGCGTGGGCATGGCGATGATCTTGCTGGTCCTCTTCACGCCGGTCGCGTATGCGGCTGACGACGTCTACAATTTCTATTTTCAAAAAGCGGAGAATCCACAAGCCCGGCCTGCGCCGGCCCCTTCGAAAGTGTCGGTCGAGTCGCCAGGTGACAGCCAAGACTCATCACGTTTTTGGGAGTTACACGCGGGTTTGGCCTACCTCAGTGACATTTCGGGAAGCTATCGCGGCGTCAGCTTCGGCGGGCAGTATAACGTCAATAAATACTTAGGCGTCGTCGGGCACTTGGTTTACGCGCCTAACCCGGGTAGCGCGTACACCTCACAGGCCGCGCCCGCCCACGCGTGGGACCTCAACGCCAGCGTCGTCGTGACGCCTTTTCATATCGACGTGGTCGGATACAACCTCATGCAGATTTATGTGCTCGGCGGTACGTCGACGCTGAGATCAACAGATGAGGCGGGCTCACGAAGGGTTTTCAAGTTCAGTGCGGGATTGGGTTTCGATATAAACTTCAGCCGCACGATCGGGTTCTACGCGCGGATGATCTCCGCACCGGACGACCGGTATTATGGGAGCACGGGCCAGCTCGGCCTGTTGTACCGGTTATGATGGGAATGCTGAAATTCATTTTGATTGCATTGATCATCCTCAGCGCGGCCCTTCTTGCGCGAGCCGACGACGTCTACAATTTCTATTTTCAAAAAGCGCCCGATGCCGTAGCGCCTTCGAAAGTGAAATCCGAGGCGCCGGCACCGGCTGTGACGGCTCAGCCCGCTGGACAGGTAAATGAGACTCCGAAGTTTCGCCGCTGGGAGCTTTCGCTTGGCCCCGTTCTGATCGCCGACCGCCAAGCCATCTGGGAAGGCGGCTTGTTCGCGGCTCAGTACAACTTCAGCCGTTACTTTGCTGTCGATGCCACGATTGCGCGCGCGACGACTTCAAAGACGGACGCCGTCGGATTGCCCCATGGCGACGACAGTGGGCTCGACGCGTTCGATTTCAGTGCCGGTACCGTATTCACGCCGATTCACGTGCGCGTCTTCGGGAGCGAAGCCGTAACGATTGGTGTGTTAGCCGGAATGATGACGACCCGGGAGCACTCGGTCTGGTGGGATTACTCGGGCGCTGGCGACCGCTTTCAGCAGTCGCGCGTTTGGCGTTTTTATGCCGGTCCCATGGTCGCGATCAACTTCAGTGAGCGAATCGGAGTTTACGGCCAATGGCGGCTGATCAACGAGGATTCGCGTTACGGGCACCAATCCTTCGGCTTGACCGCGCGATTCTAGTGAACTGAAATCTAGTCGGCGCTGCGGTCCGTGAATGGAACGCTCGCCCATCCAGCAGGGCCTCGGCTTCGCGCTCTGATCGATTGTGAGGCCTTCTCTTCTTGACTCAATTACCCTTTGAGGCGAGAGTTTGGGCCGCTATGTCAGAGATTCAAAAGACTCCCTTACACGATGAGCACGAGCGCCTCGGCGGGCGCATGGTTGAGTTCGCGGGCTGGCACATGCCGGTCGAATTCGAGGGCTTGCGCGCCGAGCACCAAACCGTTCGCGAAAACGTCGGCCTTTTCGACGTTTCACACATGGGCGAAATCTGGGTTCGCGGGCCGAAGTCGCTCGAGACGCTCCAGTGGCTCACCAGCAACGATGTTTCAAAGCTCGAGGCCAATAAGGCACAGTACTCGCTGCTGACAAATGAAAAGGGCGGTATCGTCGACGACATTTACGTCTACTGTTTGAAGCCCAATGAGCTTTACCTTGTTTGCGTCAATGCAGCCAACGTCGACAAAGACTTTCATTGGATGGTCGACCACAACCGTGGCGCTGAGATCGAGAATGAGAGCGCCGCGTGGGCGCAGATCGCGGTGCAAGGTCCCAAAGCGCGCGCGCTGGTCGGAGAGATCTTCGGGCAACGAATGACGTCGTTGAAACGCAATGATTTCGTGGTCACGACGTACGATCTCGAAAACTGCATCGTGGCCTGCACGGGCTATACGGGTGAAGACGGCTTCGAGATTTTCGTGCCCAATGCGAGCGCGGTCACGTTGTGGCGCATGCTTTTGCGGACCGGTGAAAAGTTCGGCTGCAAACCAATCGGGCTTGGTGCTCGCGACACTCTGCGCACAGAGATGAAATTCAGCCTCTACGGCCACGAAATCGATGACACAACGAATCCGATCGAAGCCGGCTTGGGCTGGGTCGTAAAGCCCCAGAAGGGTGAATTTCTCGGGAAGAGCCCTATTGTCGAGGCCAAAGAGAAGGGCGCCACCCGAAAACTCGTTGGCTTCAAAATGATCGATAAGGGTATCCCGCGAGCGGGCTATCCCCTTTTAACTTTTGACAAAAAACCGGCCGGCACGGTAACAAGTGGCACATTATCTCCGTCCTTGAATGAGGGTATCGGTATAGGCTACCTGCCCGCAAACATGGCCGGCGAAGGCACCGAGTTTTACGTCGATATTCGGGGCCGGGCCCTCAAGGCCAAAGTAGTCAAAACGCCGTTCGTAACGCCGAAATCATAGCCCGAAGGAGCATTAACGATGTCGTCTCCCAACCCCTACAATATCCGCGAAGATTACTACTACACGAAAGAGCACGAGTGGGCGCAAGTCGACGAGAACATCGTCACCGTGGGCATCACCGAGTACGCGCAAAAAGCGTTGGGCGAAATCGTTTACATCGAGTTCCCCGAAGAGGGGCAGAAGGTCAACCAGAACGAGCCGTTTGGCGTCGTCGAGAGTGTGAAGGCGGTCAGCGATTTGTACGCTCCCGTTTCCGGCACTGTTATCGAGGTCAACTCAGGTCTTCTCGAAGATCCGGGCCCAATCAATGACGACCCGATGAATGATGGCTGGCTCATCCGCATCGAGATGGATTCCGAAAAAGAGCTCGTGAACCTGATTCGCGCGCCCGAGTACATCAAACTGACGAGCAAAGACAAAAAGTAGTTGTTGCACGCAAACGTTCGTTAGCTATAGGCCGCATCCGCGGCCTTTTTTATTTCACCTGCGCGACCGCGCCTATTTCATAAATATTTGAAACTACGGGCAATTTTGATGCCATTAGCATAATCGTAAGGCCTGCTTGTTCCGCGTAGAATGTAATTATCGAAAATGCGCGGGACGTTCATGGGACGTGGGAAAATTCAAAGGGGGGTACATGTCCATGAAGTTTAAGCGGCTTGCGGCTGTCGCGTCTGGCCTGAGCTTGGCCGTCGCGTTCAATGCCTGCGGCCAATTTCGCCCGCAAGCCATAGAAGACTTTGACGGAA
>DASUEL010000592.1:0-9977 GCA_036275095.1 Bdellovibrionales bacterium | reverse complement strand
ACCGTCGTCCGCGAAACCGAAAAACGAGACGTCATGGAGACCGAAGCCGAGCGGCGGGCCAGGTTTCTTTCGGAGCGGACGAAGCGGTACAAAGAAGAAATGCGCGCGCGCGATTCAGGCATGAGCCAGAACGCGGGCGGCGGCACACCCGAAAGCGGAGAGACGGCACGGCGAGGCCCCGGCCCGGGACGTATTGCCAAACAATTCGCGCCGCAGTCCAATCCCCTGCTCCCGCCGGGTCCGGGCCTCGGCGCACGATCCACCATTGGCGAAAAACTTCCGCAAGACGTGCGCTTCGGAAACTTCAACGCGCTCAATAGCGATCGATTTTTGTATTATTCATTTTACGCGCGTATCGAGGAGCGCATTAGGCCACGCTGGGAGAGCTCGGTCCGCGATATTATCGAGTCGCTCAGTCCCAGTCGCGTTCGTGCTCAAGAGTTTTTGACGAATGTCGAAATTCAACTCGATCGGACCGGCAAATTTCAGCAGGCCATCGTCCACAAAAAATCCGGAATCGAAAGTCTCGACATCGCAGCGATCGAAGCCTTCAAGGCCGGCGCGCCCTTCCAAAATCCGCCCGCCGAAATGATCCAACCTGACGGCAAAATCCGCCTCTTTTATTCGATTAGCGTCACAATGCGCTAACTCACCGATTTACTGATTCCACCATTTCGAATAAGCGCGGCGAAAGGCACCGCTGGCCATACCTCGAAATGGAGCCGGTCCGAACACCGTGAATGCGAGAAGAATCAGGTAGGTCATCAGACAGAAGAAGACCACCATGAAAACCGCCGCCACGTTTTTGCCATATTTTAGTTCGTGAACGACGACGAACGCTGAATAGAGCGCATCGATGACCGTGAGCCAGGCTGTGATTGCACGACGGCGGGCGAGGCTCATAAATGTAGCGGGCTTTTTTGAAAAGCTACGGCGGGCCGTCCATGCGGTCCAAATAAGTGAGAGCAAGAACAGAACGAAACCAATCACGTAGGTTTTGATCGAAAAACTCACCAACACCGAGGCTAAGCCGATCAAGCTCAAACCCAATCGGTTAACGTCCTTTTCGGAAATAAGCTCCGGTTCCATGGACTGAAAGTGGGCCATGCCGACGGCAATCATTCGACCGATCAGTTTTTGGCGCGCCGCGAGTGCTATCGGATGATGCGGATCGGTCGCGAGAAAACTTTTGTAGCAAGCGGCCGCGAACGCCAACTTGTTTTGTGACGTGCAGTCATTCAAAAAACGTTCGTGTGAATGCGCATCATTCGGGTTCGCGGCCAACTCCCGCCATTGGTCGTCCAAGTTGATAGGTGCCTTCGGCTCGAATTTGAATTCGCCCATCGCCCGACTACTCCCGCCGCTTTCTGAATAACCCCGAATGACGACTAAACAGTACGGAGTCTTGGCCCCAGATACTCATCGCCGTCAAAATCGTGAATACAAAAACCACGAAAATGCAGATTGCAAACGATAGCTGTGATAAGCGGCCCCGCTTGAGCGCATCGACGATGAAGAATGCCGAATAAAAAAAATCCGCCATCGTGATGTAAACGCCAATTTTCTGCCGCACTAATTTCACTGAATCCGTGAGAGGGCCCGGCGTGAATCTGCGGTCATACGTCCAGACCGTCCACGCCAGTGAGCCCGCGAAAAGAAGTACACCGACCAAGTAGGCCTCGATCGAGAACGTCAGCAATACGGAAAGCAATCCAACGAGAGCCAAGCCGATGCGCCGCACGTCTCCGCCGGTCACGGGCTGAGGGGAGGCGCTTTCGACGAGCGTCAAACCGATCGCAACCATCCGTCCGATCAGCTTTTGCCGGTATGCGAGCGCGATGGGATGACGGGGATCGTTCGCGAGAAGCTCTTTGTAACAATCGGCCGCGAATGACAGGCGATTGCGGGCGGTGCAGATTTCCAGAAAACGCTCATGAAAGAATGGATCGTACTTGTTCGCGAGCACATGCTCCCACGCTCCCTGTAAATCGGCGTCGATTTGTTCGAGCTTTTGCGCACCCATTCAAAACTACTTATCGGAAGCCTTTTGCCGCAAGACCGCATCAAGATGATATTGGGGTGATTGTTTCGCGAATGTTTCATTTTGAACAGGCTGCGATCGACGCGTAGGTTCGATGCTAAGATCACCGTCTCAAGGAGGGGCAGATGAAATGGAGTAAATGGGGTCAATTTACCGCGTGGCTCGGCGACCACCGGGAAAACTTCGTCGATCTATTTAGGGCGTATTTAGGAGTGGCACTCTTCATAAAGGGACTTTATTTCGCGAGCCACACGTCGATGCTGCACGACACGCTGGGCGCCGGCGGCATTTCGATGGGCCAAGCCGCGCTCGCGCATGTCATACCGGCACTGCACATTTTCGGCGGGGCGCTGCTGGCGATCGGGCTTCTCACGCGATTCGCGGCCCTGATTCAGATTCCCATTCTCTTCGGAGCGGTTTTCTTGATTCACTCACGCGAAGGATTGTTCTCGCCCGCGCCGAATCTGGAGCTTGCGGGTCTCGTCTTGATCGGGCTCATTCTGATCGCGGCTCATGGGCCGGGCCGCATGTCGGCGGACCACTTCGTGTTCAGTGCCCGCGGCTCCGAGGACAACCTCATTCCCTGGCGCTGGCGAGCGCGCGTGTTCCCTCCCGACGAGGGGCACATTCCCAGCCGTCAAAGCTCTTAGCGGGCGACAAAAATTTCCTCGGACATAGGCCTCGCGCGAGCGGTCTCCGCGGTAATCCTGGACCGGCACTCCCGCGAACGCATGGTAAACTTTTAGTATGCTCAAACGCCTCAAAACCGTCGCCGTCATCGCGTTCGCAATGACCGTTTTTTCGGGTAACGCGCGCGCGGGTTATGTGGAAATCAGCGCGACTGGAAGCTACCGAACCAATACCGTCAACGAATACACCTACTCGCGCACCCAGAGCGTGACGAGCTCGGTCGCCTATTACTTTTGGGAAATGTCGGCGCTCGAGATCAGCTATACCGACGCGCTCAGCCGCAGCTACGGGCGCACGCCGATCAGCGGCCAGGATTACGTCGAGACCAGCCGTGTGCGTCTCTTCGGCGCCGATCTCGTGCTCTCATTCGCTGGCCGCCAGTCGTCGTTCCGCCCCTACATCAAAATCGGCGGCGCCGATCAGCAGAAGACATGGATATACGAAGAGGGCCTCGTGAACACGAGAGTCGACACCCAGGGCTTCTCGCTCACGGGCGGCTTCGGGTTCAAGTTTCTACTCTCGGACCACTTTGCCATTAAGGCCGGCGTTGACGCTTGGTCGAATCCATTGAGTGAGCCGAATCGCATCGTTGATTACGCGGCGAATGCTGGCATATCTTGGATGTTCTAGAGGGCCAAGAATGCGAATATTACTGTTGTCGGCCGCGACCCTGCTCCTGACGTCGTGTCAGCTGACTTATCTCATTAAGAGCGGCTATCACCAGGCCAAGATCCTCGGCCGCCGGGTACCGCTCGACGACGCGCTGGCGCAGCCTCATTTGTCGGCCGAGATGAAAGATAAGATCAAGCTGACCAAAGAGGTACGCGCCTTCATTCAGAGCAAGCTCAAGCTCAAGCTCGGCAGCAACTACACGTCGTACGTTCAACTCGATCAACCCTACGTCACGTACGCCTTGAGCGGCGCCCACGCGTTCGAGCTCAAGCCGTACGAGTGGAACTACCCGCTCGTCGGCCGCCTTCCCTACCGTGGCCATTTCACCAAAGAAGACGCCGAGGACGACGAGCGCGACTTGAGCGGGCAGGGTTACGACACCTTCGTGCGAGGCGTGACCGCCTACAGCACGCTCGGCTGGCTCAGCGATCCGCTCCTCTCGAGCATGCTGCGCTACCAGAATGGCAGCCTCGTGAACGTCGTGATTCACGAAACCGTGCATGCCAATCTGTTCATCAAAGGCGAGGCCGATTTCAACGAGCGCCTCGCCACGTTCATCGGCAACATCGGGACCGAGATGTTCTACCTCGAGAGAGAAGGCTCCTCATCTAGCGAATTACAGCGGATCCGCGACAGCGCTCACGATGACAAACTATTCTCGGAATTTTTGTCGGCCGAGCTCGAGTCTTTGAGAACCTGGTACGAGCAAAACAAGGGAAACATCACCATCGACACCAAGGCGGCGCGCCTCAAAGAGATCCAGACACGTTTCGAAAAGACGGTGTGGCCGAAGATGAAAACCAAGGACTACGCGTTTTTCATGGGCGAAAAGCTCAACAACGCGCGCCTGCTTTCGTTCAAAACCTATTTTTACGATTTGAGCGATTTCGAAAAAATCTACGAGAGCATGGGACGGGATTTTCAGAAGTTCTTCGAGTTCTGCAAGAGCCTCGAGGATGCCGGCGATCCCGAAGAGGCACTCAAAGCGCGGAGTCCATCCTAAACTCCGCGCCTTTAGCAACTTTAGGACTTATCTATTGGTTACACCGCGTAAGCTGCGCAGATACGTATCGTGATCCTTGGCTTCTTTTTGAGCGATGGTTGCGTCATTGGCTTGCTCGTCTTTGATCGAATCGAGATAGTCGTTCGAGAAGTCCGAAGCCACTTCTCGTTTCGGCTCTTCGGTTTGAGTCGTTTGCTCCTGGTTCGCGCGGTCGGCGGCGCGCTCTCCGGCGTCGTCGCGTCCGGCTTGGGCCACCGAAGCGAGGCTCATCGTAACCAGCAGGGCGGTGAATCCGAGTTTGAAGCGTTCCATGTAATCGTCCTCCGTGATGATGAAGCCCCGATTCCAGGGAACTTCGTTTCAAGTTCGTCTTAGGAACTCATCGTGTGCTCGATCCGTGAGCATCGCGATTGGTTTTGCTTAATAGACCAATCAGGACGTGTAATTTGGTTAATGACTTTCGTCTTGAATTATCTTCGGATCGCGCATTTTTTTCGGCGCGGCCGGCTCGCCCTTCGGCGGGTTGGAGACGAAATCCTTGAGTTTTTGCGTGAGCTCTCGCTTTAAGACCAGGTACTGAGCGAACTTTTCTTTTCCAAATAGCTTCTCGAAGCTCTCGGCTTCCTCGACGAGAATCCGGCCCTGGCTCGCCACCTTCTCGCGGTACTCTTTCAGCTGAATTTCGATTTTCTTGGCGTCTTTGGTGCTCTCCAGCTCCTCGACGAGCGTCTCGATCTCGCGATTGAGCTGCGCCTTTTTTTCGCTGAGGCGCCGGAACTCGGTCTTGAACTGATTTTCGGTTTCCGGCGAAAGATTGAGCGTGTCGGAGACGCGCCAGACGAACAGGTCCTCGAGCCGTGAGCGATTCTTCTCGGAGGCGATTGCCGCTTCCGAGAGATTAACCGCAGCGAGCGTCACTCCTAGACACAACACCGCAATCTTCATTGTCATGATCCGATCCCCCAATGCCGCAATCCCTTGATACGTCGGAGCCGCTCCCCTGCGTCTCCTTCGTGCTGCTATCGGTCCGCACGACCCTAAAATGTGTGATTACCTTATATCGTCAAAGAGCGAATTCGTCTCGGCCTGCGGCAACGAATCTATTTTTTGCGCCGCGACCTCGATGAAGAAATCGCTCTCGGACTGAACGTTAATTAGCGAGTCCGAAAACGCCTCGAGATCCGATGCCGATTCCGAAATCAATACGTCGCCGCTGCGCTCGCCCGCCGGTACGTGGCCTTGTTGACGGAGCGACGACCAGATCACCGCGCCCAGGATGACGACCGCAACCGCGGCGGCCACCGGCGCCCAGCGGCGCTGCGGGAGCACGACCACGTTATCCTCGACCTTCTTGTCGAGGTTGCTCATGATCCCGGCGTGAAGTTTATCGAAGAACGCGTCGTTGGGTTCGGCCGCGGAGACGGTCGCCTTGATCAGCGCCTTCGTCGTCTTCAGGTCTTTCAAAGTTTTTTGTTCGTGTGTTGAATTCGTGAGGACCAGGTCGAGATCTTTTTTGAGCGGCGCCTCGATGTCGTTTTCGAGGTAGTCGACCCACAGCTCGCCCCTCTTGCGTTGGTTACGTTCATCTTGGTTCACGAGTCGACCTCCGAAATAATCTCTTTAAGTTTGAATATCTCACTCTCATCGAGCTCGCTCAGGTTTTTCAGCCACTGCGTCTCTTCGAGAGCCGTCTTCAACTTCAACAAAGCGTGCCTGTAGTTCGCCTTGGCCGTGTCGTACGGACAATCCATAATCTGCGCGATCTCGTTAAAGCTGAGATCCTCGAAGATTCGCAAGGTCAGTGCCATGCGCTGGCGATCAGGCAACTTTTCGAGCTCACCTGCGATGAGCTTCTGTAAGTCGCGATACACCAGTTTTCGTTCGGCTTCGGATGCGACCGAGGCCTGAACGTCTTCCATACTGACTGCGTCTGCCCGTCTGGCTCGCATCTTGTTGTTGGCTGTGTTGATTCCGATTCGAAACAGCCAACTCTTAAATGACGAGCGCTCTTCAAACAAAGCGATCTTCTGGTAAGCCTTGACGAACGCTTCTTGAACGACGTCTTCGGCCAACGCTTGGTCCCGGGTCAAACGACTGATCATCCGATAGAGGCTCTTTTGGTGCCTTCGAACCAATTCGGAAAACGCGTTCCGGTCTCCAGCTTTCACATCTTTGACGAGCTCGAGATCGGCTTTCATTTAACTCCGGCACGCTTTATAGACATTGGTCAGGATCGTTTCGGTTAATGGATTCGTGATTTTTTTCTTATGCTATAATTTTACGAAAAAACTAGAGATCTTAGTAGCTTAGAGGATACTTCCGGACCAAAGCCACGTGACTTTCTGGCCCTACGCGAATTTCGTTCCCCCTTTGGTCCTGCTTTTCAGGCATTTGGACCAGGTGTCCTCTCTTTAGACCAGGCAGGGGGCCGTTTCGGTGAAGCCAACTCAAGAATTGTCGCTCCGGTCCCTGACAAACGAGTTGGCGCGTCTTGCCCTTCTCTTCGAGCTGATCTCCAACCAAACGCGCGAGAACGGCGTCGCCCACAATCGTCTCGGGTGCAGGACTCGCGATCAGCCCCGCGGGACCTTCGGCTTCAGGTGCCTGCGACCGATGTGTCCGCGCCATATGCGGAGGTTTCGTCTTGCGCATCAATAAATAGGAGAACGTGATCGTGCGGTTTTTCATGGGCAAAAGCTTTTCGATCTCCTCGAACCACGCCGGCTGTTCGAAGTGAATGCGGTCGTGACACCAATCGTGTTTGGAATGAACGAGCAACGGGCACGCGTGCGCATGCGTGCAAGGGGCCCACGGGTAGAAACCTCTATCGATGAGCTGTCCGCGCAGCTCCTGAAGCCTTCGGCCGTCGTCGCGGGTCGAAGGCTCGACGATAAGAAGCGCTTCGACGTCGAATCCCCACTGTGGGAGCGATGGCAGCTCCGTAAGGACGTACGAGAAAACTCCTAAAAGTCTATTGGTTTGATCGATGAGACGCACGCGCGGATGCCACTCGTAACTTGGACTCCCCGTGCGAAGGTTCGCGTCGCCGGCGGTCTCTTCGACGAGGCGCTGATGCAGGCGGCGCGCTTCGTCTCCCGGCTCCACGAAAATTCCGGCTTTGAAGTTATCGAGCAAAAAGCTGTAGGCGCTCAAACCCGAGCCGAAGTCGATGAAGCTATCGAGCTCGTTGAAAAAGCCCGCGCGCCGGCCCTCGTCGCAAACGGCCTGCGAACGGGCCCAATTGAGCGGAAAGAAGTACGCGAGATAAGCGGCCTGCGCCCAACGTTCGTGCCAAGGTGTCGCGCCTGACTGATTTTGAATGTAGTAGCCGGAGAGTTTGCGAACGGCCTCGGCGAGCGCGCCCGGCTTCGACAACGAGTAACCGAGGCCTGATAATAGCGCTTCGATTTGCGGCTCGAATTCTTGAGGAAAACTATATTGTCGAGACTCGGTTCTTTCCGGTTCGCTTGGAGACATAGGACGCCTGATCCGCCTTCTCAAAAAGTTGCTCGTGGGTCGTCATGCTCGCCTCGAGTGTCGCGACCCCCAGCGAGATCGTCACTTTAATCGGTTCGTCCTGATAAACAAAGGGATGTCTTTCGATGGTCGTGCGGATACGCTCGGCAATTTCAACGGCGCGTTTGAGCGGCGAGCCCGCGAGCAGCAGCACGAACTCCTCGCCGCCGAAACGGGCGAAGAAGTCGTTTTGACGGATCAAGTTGTTCTGGATGACGCTTGCCAGCTCTTTAAGCACATAGTCGCCGGCCAGGTGCTTGCCTTTGTGGTGATCGTTCACCTGTTTGAAATTATCGATGTCAAAAACGATCATGCTCAGCGGCGTTTCGGTCAGCACGGCGCGCTTGAACAGCTCATCGGCCTTCGCAAGAAAGGCGGCCTTATTGTAAATCTCGGTTAATGGATCGAGCTGGGTGCGGTCGAACGTTTTTTGAAGCGAGACCGCTTCGATATTGCCTTTTTCCAGAAATTTGAAGAGCGCGTTCCCAACCTTAATGAGGTCGTTGTTCTGCAGGGGGCGTGGCGCGTTCGGTTGCAGGCGCTCGCCGCCAATGTCGGTACCGTTGGTTGAGCCAAGATCGACGATCATGACCTGATGGCCGACCTGCATGACCCGCGCGTGGCTTTTGCTGATGCTGCGGTCATCGACGTACACCTGGCATTGCGGATTGCGGCCGATGATGAGATCGCCTTTGTCGACGTACCACTGCTTGCCCATCGACTCGATCGGACCCACGACGAGAACGAGACTCGGCGGCGCCTTGCCGGCTTCTTGCATTCTGAGCTTGAAGGTGTCGTGAGCGACGACGGTTTTATCCGAAACGTCCGAATCCTCGGAGCGTCTTGGCTTCTTACCGTCATTCTCGTTATCTTCGGCCATCACTCAATTTTAAGCGCGGAAGCGCCGCGGTTTCACTTCAAAATCTCGAGCGCCAGTCTTTTGCCCAGCTCCACGCCGGGCTGGTCGAACGCATTGATGTCGAGCGTTTCACCCATGGCGCCGACTACGACTTCGAGCAACATCAGCAAAGCCCCGAGCGTGCGTTCGTCGACGCGCTCGACCTCGAGCGTGAGTGACTGAACTTGATTTTGTTGCAGCGCCTTGGCGGTCGCCTGCGCCTCGGCCGAAAGCAGCGCGCCGAGACCTTTGCCTTCGAGGTAGCCTTGCGGCGCGAAAAGGCTTCTCTTGAGGGATGGTCCGGCGGTTTCACTTTCACGGGAGCGCAAGAACCATATGAATTTGTCGCGAGCGCCCTCGGCAACCTGCTGAAGCACCGAATGCTGATCGTTCGCGCCGATCAGGGGAATCGGCGTGCTCACACGAGGGGCGGCCGCGCCCTTTCGGGTCGTCTTTTTCGCGAGCGACTCGGCCCAGAGCTGCTGGACCCAAAGCCCCCACGTCCATAGGCGGTTGCAGTAAACCCAAAACAGTGTAATGAACTCGCCGCGCTCGAAGCTCTTCAGACTGTGCGCCATCAAACGGCCGATGAGCTCGTCTTGTTTGAGGGCCCACAAGGCGCCCTCCCGGATTTTTTCAATGTCGAGACCAGCCGCGGCGGCCGGGAACATTCCGACGGGAGACAGCACCGAAAATCGCCCGCCCACGTCGAGCGGAATTTCGAGAACCGGCACGCCGTTCGCTTTCGCCCAATCATGAAGCGGATTCGAACGGAGCTCGGTAATGACGGTTGCCCGATCTTTCAGTTTGAGGCCCTGTTCTTCTAGGCGCTGAGAAACGAAGCTCGCTTGGCCGAGCGTTTCGATCGTGTTGCCGCTCTTCGATACGATGGCCCAATGTACGTTCTTGAGCTCGCCCAGCGCCTCGAGCCGCGCCCAAAAATCTTTGGCGTCGACGTTCTCGAAAAATACGACTCTTTTGCTCGCGAAGGCGTCCATCAGGGCGCGGCCACCCAAGCTGCTCCCGCCGATCCCAAGCACGGCGAGCGTGCCCGCGACTTGGGCGCTCCGCTCACGGCTTGCCGTCCAAAGATTCTGCCGGTTCGGAAGGTCGAGAAACCCGAGATCGCGTCGCGCGCGCAGCTTCGCCAGGCCGTC
>DASUEL010000591.1:0-2076 GCA_036275095.1 Bdellovibrionales bacterium | reverse complement strand
CCGCCGCGAACAAAGAATTTTCGATAGAGATTACGCCGCGGAAGATCTCCTTCCGATGCTCGATTTCGGTCGAGATATTCGTTATAGGCAACTGAAATCCCGGCTTTTTGATCGAATTCGGGACTAAGGAGACTTGATACGGGGCGCTTGAGCGCGGAGGCCATGTAGCGGTTGCGAAGACCCACAAGAAGCGGCCGAACGCCATGGGTCCAGAAGACATTGAGCTTATTGTCACCCGGATAGCTGAGCTCGTTCACGGCTCCCACTGCGCTCACGACCCGACCACGCCGGAGAAATTCGGCCGCGAAAAGGCCTGGGCTAAAAACATCGTCGCCGCCGTAACCCGAAAAGACGGTATGGATGTCTCTAGCCTGCATGTCCTCGAGCAGCGGGATGCCGAAAAAATTATGTGGCGCGTAGGTGACGTCGCGCAGCCGGCCCGGCTCCGGGATATCAAGTATAGGGTTGTCAGGCGAGACTTCGAGAGTATGAGCGCGCCAGGCGGCCCCTGAAATCGTTCGAGCGATTCCGGCTGATTCGTCAGCAGCACCGGCACGGCAAATTGCTGAATGCGTATGCAGAAGTGCCGCTCGATCGTGGTGTTCGGAGCGCAACTTTTCTTCAGCCAGCTTCGCGACGAGTCCTGAATCGAGGCCGCCGCTGAGAAACACGCTCACGGGCCCCTGAAGCTCGGTCAGCCGCGCTCCAACCGCCCGGCGAAAAAGCTCGTGAGCGTGCTCCAGATATTCGCCGTGATTGGCCAGCGCAAGCACCTTACCCAGACCAGGTGTCCAATAGCGAAAAATGCGCGCGCGGCCGTCCTGCCAGAGAAGCGCGTGTGCTTGCGGCAATGCGCTCACATTCTGATACCATGTCAGCGACTGATCAAAGTGAACTTCGGCCAGCGAAAACGCAAGTGCATTGAGATCCGGCGTCGGCGCGAACCCAGGCCACGCGCGTGCCGAAGCCAGTGTCGTCGCGAAGGCGAGATCCTTGACGCCATTTTGGGTGCGAAGCCGGTAGTACAGCGGCTTGAGCCCTAAGCGATCGCGGCCGCAGAGAACGATCCGCTCCCGCCCGTCGATCACGACGAAGGCGTATTCGCCTTCCAGCTCGTCCACACACGCGGAGCCTCGGGCGCGGTAGCTCGCGGCTAAAAGCTCTTCGTGCGTGGCCGAATCGCGGGTGCCGTAGCGCCGTCGCAACTCGTCCGCGTTCGTGAACAGCCCCAGCAGGTGAACCCGCAGGCCTTCGGGAAAGCGGTCTTCGTGAACAAGGCCCGAAAAATTCATAGTGGCTTTCGAAACTCAGCAAGCTCGGAGTAGTTGGCGACCTCGACCGGTTCCGAGAAAGCGGCTCCTTCAAACTCGATCCAGGCGTGAGCGTCCATGACGCCTCCATCGGTTCGCACACCTAATTTGAATACGGCGCCTTCAGGGGCCAAACTATAAAGGACTAGGGTTGTGCGCTGGCAGCAGGGCCTCTTCAAGAGGCGCCGGCCGATTTGCCCGCAGAAAACGAGTGCGGCCTCGAGCTCCTTGTCACTCATTCGACGCGCGCGCGCCGCAGGCATGAAAGCAGCTTCGCGAACCAACTCCATGAGCTCACGCCCCCGAAGGCTCCGCTCGATCTTCAGGCAGAGCCGGAGTACGCGCAGAAACAGTAGCGGATGGCGCGCGGCCAGAAGTTTCGATTTCAATTTTCCGTCAGGAGGCCCTTGGCCTTCATTTTTGAAAGCAGCGCCAGGATGTCTTTTCGTACCAGTTCAGGTTTCGCGTCGTACTCGGCACAGACCAGCTCGACCATTTGATCGAGGCCTTGTTTCTTTTTGAGCGCGCTCCAAACGAGAGTACCTATGGAGTCGAGACCGAAATAGTGGCTCGTCTTAAGGTTCAGCAAAACCTCTTCGCCGCGTACCGTTCTTGAGACGACGTCCTCAGGAATCGTGAAGCTCGATTTCATTGCGGTGTTCCTCCATGAATCCTAAAGCTTAGGAGCCGCGCCAGGGCTAGTAAAGACATGTGCGCAGCGTCGTTCAGCTGTCAAAGCTGACGTTCGACGAAGTCGGCCAGGCGT
>DASUEL010000590.1:0-3342 GCA_036275095.1 Bdellovibrionales bacterium | reverse complement strand
ACTAATCCCGCAAGCAGCGACAGCGTTGTGTCGAGCATCGCGACCCGAAATCCCGCCGACGGAATATGTGTGTCTTCGCCCAAATACGAGCCGAACACGACCATCGTGCCGAAACCAAGACTCAGCGTGAAGAGCACGTGGCCCACGGCCTGAACGAGCGAGCCCGCTTTCAGCTTCGAAAAGTCGGGATAAAACAAGAATTGCAGCGCCTCGCTCGCCGACGGCAAAAGCAGCGACTGAATCAGGAGTGTCGTCATGAGCACTATGAACACCGGCATCATCCAGCCGATCCAGCGCTCGAGGCCCTCTTGAACGCCTTTTGCGACAATGACCGAGGCGATCAGAAGATGCACGCTCGTGAGCGCCATCTGCAGGTAGCCATTGTCCATTAGAATCTTCAGCGTGGTATCGACCGAGAACGGGCTTTGAAGAACGAAGCTCACGAAAAACCGCGACATGAAGTGGAGTACCCACCCGCTGATCACCGCGTAATACGAAAGGGCGACGATCGTGGCGGTGAGCGACAGACCTCCGAAGACTGTCCACACCCGACCGCCACCGAGTTTCTTGATGCCGCCGATCACGCCTTGGCGGGTGACCCGCCCGATCATCAGCTCGGCGATCAGAAGCGAAAGGCCGATTACGAGCGCCAGCGCCACGTAGATGAGCACGAATGCCCCGCCGCCGTGGCTGCCGACGACGTACGGAAAGCGCCACAGGTTGCCGAGGCCGAACGCGGTTCCGATGGCCGCGAGATAAAACCCTAGCCGGGTTCGCCAGGCACCTCGCTTCATGGCTCGTCGTGTTCGCGTTCGGGCGCGCGCCCGCTCTTCATCGCGAAAATGCGGATCGGAATCCCTTCGAGACTCCACTCCTCTTTGATTTTCTTGCTCAAAAACCGGCGATACGCGGGCGTAACACCTTCAGGAAAGTTCGCAAACGCAATAAAACTGGGCGGAACCTGTTTCGTCTGCGTGAGGTAGTAAAACGAAACGTTTTGCGTGCCCCACACCGGTGCCGGCGCCTGGCGAATCACGCGCGTGAAGAAATCATTGAGCTTCGATGTCGAGATGCGGAAGTGCAGCTTGCGCCAGACCTCGTCGATCTGGTTGAACAACTCCTCGATGCCCGCGCCCGTTTTCGAGCTCACGAACACCACCGGAATATCCGGAAAGAAATGAAGCTCGCGTTCAACTTGGTTGCGGAAGGTCTCGCGATAAGCGGGAATCTCCTTGGCCGCGAGATCCGATTTGCTGGCCACCAAAATGACACCCTTGTGCTGCTCGATGATCTTCTCGACGATTTTCGCGTCTTGATCGGTCGGACCGATGAGGCTGTCGACCATCAAAAGTACGATATCGGCGCGTCTTAAGGCATCGAACGATTTGTACGCCGAGAGAAACTCGACGCCGTCCTCGCGGCGCGCCTGGCGCCTCAGGCCCGCGGTGTCGATCATCGTATAGCGCTTGCCGCGGAACTCGATCTGCAGGTCGATCGCGTCGACCGTGGTACCCGCGATCTCGCTCACGAGCATGCGCTCCTCGCCCGCGATACGGTTGCAGAGCGAGCTCTTGCCCGCGTTGGGCTTTCCAAGTACGGCAATCGTGACTTCACCTTTGGCGGCTTCGGGAGCGTCTTCGAAATGGCTTACGATCCACTCCAGAAGATCGTCGACACCGCGGCGCTGTTCGAACGACGCGGTGATGATCTCGTCACCCAGCTCGTAGAATTCGTATTTCGCGGTCTCGACGTCGGCGCGTTTGTCGACCTTGTTCACCACGATCAAAAACGGCTTACGTGCTTTGCGCACGATCCGCATGACGTCGGCATCCTCGGGGTGGAGCCCCGTGCGGCCGTCGACCACCATGACGATCAGGTCGACCTGGTTGAGCAACCCCTCGACGTTGTGGCGAATCATCTCCGAAAACGGAACATCGCCTTCGGTCACACCGCCCGTGTCGATGACCTCAAACGGAATGCTGCGCCACTCGGCTCGCTCGGCCTGAATGTCGCGAGTCACGCCCGGCAGGTCTTTGACCACGGCCTTGCGCGTACCGGTCAGAATGTTGAAAAGCGTCGACTTGCCGACATTGGGGCGCCCGACGACGGCGACGCGGCCCAAACGGCCCGACTTGGTGCCCGGCTCAATCGCGTTTGACATAGCCAAGCTCCTTTAAAAGCGCTTTATCTTGCATCCAGCGCGGTTTGCAGACGACGTGCAGGCCCAAAAAGACCTTTGTTCCCAAAACTTTTTCAAGCTCTTTGCGCGCCTCGGTTCCGATGCGCTTGAGCTGATTCGCCTTCTCGCCGATCACGATCTTTTTGTGGCTTTCGCGCTCGACCAGAATGTCGGCTTCGATTCGGGTCATCTTGGGCTCTTCATTAAACGCGGTGATCTTCACCGCGAGACCGAACGGAATTTCTTGGTGTAAGTTGAAAAAGCATTTTTCGCGAACGATCTCGGCGGCCATGTCCCGAAGCGTTTCGGTCGTGAAGAGCTCTTGATCGTAAAGCGCCGGCGACTCGGGCAAAAGCGAGGCCGCGAGGCTCACAATCGACGAGCGTGCCTCATTTGCGGCATGAAGCGCCGACGTGAAGAGAATCGGAATGTCTTTCTCTTTCAGCTCCGCGAGCTGCGGAAGCTGCTTGAGCCTTTCTGCCAGCTCCGCCCGCTCGGCCTCACTCAAGAGGTCGGCTTTATTGACGACGAGCAGAAACGGCTTTTTCGAGCGTTTTACCAAATCGAGAATTTTCTCCGTGCGCTCCAGCGACTTTTCATCGGCCGGGATGATGGCGAGTGCGCCGTCGGCTTCGCTGAGCACGTCTTGATACTCTTGAATGAGAAACTTGTTGAGCTCGCTCGACGTGCTTTCGAGCACGCCGGGCGCGTCGACCAGAATGAGCTGCGCCTCGGGCGTGGTCACGATCCCCTGCACCCGGCGGCGGGTGGTCTGGGGTTTCGGCGAGACGATGGCGACTTTTTCGCCGACGAGCGCGTTTAGAAGCGTGCTCTTGCCGGAGTTGGGCATGCCCACGAGCGCGATGAAACCAGACCGAAACATTTTATCTCCCTATCCGCCCCGCGGGGCTCAATGATTCAAATTCAAAAGCCACCGGCAGGGGCGGCCTATTTATCTCCGATTTGCGCGTCCGTAAGGGCCTTGCGAGCGGCGTCCTGCTCCGCCGCCTTCTTACTCGAGCCCGTACCCGTCGAGAGACCCTGTTCGCCCATGCGAACTTCGACCTCGAAGCGTTTTTCATGATCAGGCCCCGTTTGCGAAATCAGAACGTAGTGAGGCGTGACACCGAAGCGCGATTGAATCTTCTCTTGTAACCGGGTCT
>DASUEL010000589.1:0-3438 GCA_036275095.1 Bdellovibrionales bacterium | reverse complement strand
TGGTCTCGGTTTCCGGCGTGCGCAAGCGGGAAATTCGCGTGCACCTCGACCGCGAAAAACTGAAGCGTTACCAGATGTCGGCCTCCATGGTCGCGAGCCGTATCGCCGAGTCGGGGCGCGACGCCCCCGCCGGCCGCCACGAGGGGCCGCGCAATGAAACGGTTTACCGCACGATCGGCCAATTCAAGTCACTCGATGATATCGGCGCCACGATCGTGAACTTCATGGGTAACGACGTCTCCGTTCCCGTGTCGCGGCTGGGCCAGGTGACCGACGGCTTTGAAGACGAAAGCGCCGTTTCGTTCATCAACGGAAAACGCGCCCAAACGCTATCGATATTCAAACAGTCAGGCACGAACACGGTTTCGGTCGCCGACGCGATCCAGGCGCGCGTCGAAAAAATGAACCGCCAGTTTCGAGGCCGGCCCGGAGCGCCCAAACTGACGGTCGTTCACGATAGCGCGAAAATCATCAAAGACAACCTGACCGACGTCAAAGAGTCGATCCTCATCGGCATCGTCCTCACGGTGCTCGTGGTCTTCATGTTCCTAGGGAGCCCGCGCTCGACGGTGATCACCGGGCTTGCGCTCCCGAACTCCCTGATAGGCGCCTTCATTTTGATGGCGCTTGCCGGTTTCACCGTGAACCTCATGACGCTTCTCGCGCTCAGCCTGGCCGTGGGGCTTCTCGTCGATGACGCGATCGTCGTGCGCGAGAATATCTTTCGCCACATGGAGCTCGGAAAATCGCCGCTCCAGGCGGCGCTCGAGGGCACCAAAGAAGTCACGCTCGCGGTCGTCGCAACAACGTTCACAGTGATCGCCGTGTTCGGCCCCATCGGTTTCTTGCACGGCACCGTCGGCCAGTTCTTCAAAGAGTTCGGCCTCACGATTTGCTTCGCCATGCTGATCAGCCTTTTCGACGCGCTCACAATCGCGCCGATGATGTCGGCCTATTGGGGCGGAACCGCCGAGCAAAAAAAGGCGCCCAAATTCGTTCAACGTTTTCAAGCGTTCAAGAATCGCCTCGAAGCCAAATACGACGGCGTGCTTCGCTGGGCCGTGGCCCACCCCGGAAAAGTACTGGCCTCGAGCGGGGCTTTCTTCGTGGCGAGCCTCATAATGGCCGTTCTTCTTCCTAAAACGTTCGTGTCCACACAAGACACCGGCGAAGTGATTTTGACGATGGAACCCGGTCTCGGCACGAGCCTTCAGCAGCTCACTGAGGTCGCGCTGAAGGCCGATCAAGACATACGCGCCCGCTCCGGGGTCGAACTCACGCAACTAAGTGTTGGGCCCGCCGGCGACGGCAGCTACAAGGCGACATTTTACGTGAAGCTTCTCCCGGCGGGTGACCGCGAGCTGACCACGTCCGAGCTGCGCGACGCGTTTCGCTCGGACTTGGCGAAGCATAAAGAAATGAAGACGGCCGCGATGGAGAGCAGCGGGCCCAAGCCCTTCAGCCTCACGCTCATGGGACAAGACTCGGAAACCATCGAGGCGGCCTCGGCGAAAGTCGTCGAGAAGCTCAAAGCGCAACCCGGGCTCAAAGACGTCGAATCTTCGTTCAAAGCCGGCATTCCCGAGTTTCAGGTCGTCATCGATCCGGTGCGCGCCGAACAAGTCGGCGTCTCCACCGTGCGCGCCGGCGAAGAGATTCGCACGCAAATCGAAGGCAAAATCGCGGCTGTGTTCCGCCAGAACGGGCAAGAGTACGGCATTCGCGTGCGGCTCGACGAGAGCCAGCGCAACCTCGAGGACGCATTTTACGGAACGGTCGTTCCGAACATCAACGGCTCGCTGATTCCGCTCAGCGAGATCGCGAAGCCCGTCAAAACATTCGGCCCCGTCTCGATCTTGCGCGAAAACCGCATGCGTACCGTTCAGATCACCGCGCAGCTCGCGGCCGACGGACCGGGGCTGGCGAAAATCGTTTCCAATACCCGCCACATTCTCGACAAAGAGGCGCCCCTGCCGGAGGGAGTCTCGTACTCATTCGGCGGCCAGGCTCAGGACTTCGCCGACCTCGTCGAGAACATCATCATTGCGGTAGGTCTCGGCATCGTGTTCATCTACCTCGTGCTCGCGTCGCTGTACGAGTCGTTCCTGACGCCGTTCACGATCATGCTCGTGTTGCCGCTCGCCGCGAGCGGAGCCTTCGCTTCGCTTTTCGTGGTACAGAAGCCGCTCGAGGTTTTCTCGATGATCGGCTGTATCATGTTGATGGGCATCGCCACCAAGAACTCCATTCTGCTCGTGGACTACGTGAATCAGCTCCGCGCCGAAGGCAAGAGCCTGAACGACGCGATCCTCGAGGCGGGGCGCGTACGGCTGCGGCCGATTCTCATGACCAGCTTCGCGCTCATCGCCGGCATGCTCCCAGTCGCGATCGGTTTCAATGAAGCCTCGAAGCCGCGCACCGGAATGGGTATCTCGATCATCGGAGGCCTCGTCAGCTCCACACTGCTCGCGCTCGTCGTGATTCCGGCGGCGCTCCTTTACATCGAAAAATTTCGCCTCGGCTGGCCCGCGCGCCTGCAACGGATACGGCGGAGAATCCTGATATTCGCAAAAGTGAGATCGAATTGAAAACACCCAAAATTGCACAGATCGCAATCGTGTTATTCTCTCTGAGCGCGAACGCGCAGAGCGAGTTGACCATTCAGCCCGCGGTCGAAAAGGCGCTGAGCGCCCACCCCTCGGTGAAGGCCGCGCACGAGCGCGTGAATGAGGCCCGCTCCCGCCGCTCTTCAGCCGTGTCGACGATTCTTCCGACAGTGAGCGGAACGGCCCGGGGCATGCAGCGTAAAGATGCCTTTAACGGAAACTCGTTGTTGTTCGGCGGCGAGACCTACAATTTCTACGACGTCGGACTGGTGGCCGAACAGCCGGTCTTTCGCGGCGGCGGGTTTCTCGGGGGCCTCAAATATCACGGCGCCGAAGTCGAAACGCGCGAGAAAGAGCTCGAGATCGCAAAACGCGATATGACGCTTGCGACGATCCGGGCCTTTTACGAGCTGCTGATCGCACAAAAGAAAGTGGAGACGCTCGAGCGCACGATCAAGGTGCAATCCGACCAGCTCCGCCGCACCGAAAGCCGCCTGCGGGTCGGTATGTCGCGGCGACTCGACATCTTTCAAATGCGCGCGAGCCTCGCGAGCCTCAAGCCGCGCCTGCTGGAGGCCCAGACACAGCGCACGCTTCACGCGGCCCAGCTGGCGAGCATTTTGAGCCTCAAAGACCAATCGTCGCTCAAAGTGACCGGCTCCTTGGAGCCCGTGAAAGTGCCGTCGGCCACGCCGAATCCGCAGTCGGGAGTCGCGCGCCCCGAAATCGCAAGGGCCAACCTGTCGGTCGAAATGGCTGAAGCGCAAAAAACGATCGAGATGGCCAAACATTGGCCCTCACTGAGCCTATTCGCCGAATGGGGCCGGAACGC
>DASUEL010000588.1:0-3444 GCA_036275095.1 Bdellovibrionales bacterium | reverse complement strand
GCATCCTGACGTGAAGCTCTACAAGGTGATCAACAAGGCCGACGGCAAGCTGCTGTCGTACTTCTTCGCCGATATGATTCCGCGGCCCGGTAAGTATGGGCATGCGGCTGCGTTCTCGCTCATTATGGGGCGTGTGAAGGCCGATGGCTACTCGTATCCCGTGTCGTCGATCGTATCAAACTTCAATCCGCCTTCGGGTGATAAGCCGTCGCTTTTGAATATCGACGAGGTCGAGACGCTGTTCCATGAGTTCGGCCATATCATGCATCAAATTCTGACCCGTGCGCCGTACGCTTCGCTTTCGGGCACGTCGGTCGCGCAGGATTTTGTCGAGGCGCCGTCTCAGATGCTCGAGAACTGGGTGTGGGATGAATCGATCCTGAATCGCATTTCAGGTCATTACAAGAATACTTCGCAGAAGCTTCCGTCAGAGCTCTTGAAGAAGATTTTGGCTGCGAAGGATTTCAACCAGGGCTACTTCTACACGCGGCAGCTGTTTCTCGGCTTGATGGACTTCACGATGCACATGACCCAAGGGGCGGTGAATACAACGACGCTGCATGATCAGTTGTACAAGAAGATCATCGGTATCGATCCGGTTGCCGGAAACCATTTTAATGCGACGTTCGGCCACCTAATGGGTGGGTATGATGCCGGCTACTACGGTTACTTGTGGTCCGAAGTCTATGCTCAGGACATGTTCACGGTGTTCAAAGAGAAAGGCCTTCTCGACGCGTCCACCGGTGCCCGCTACCGCAGCATCATTTTGGAAAAGGGCAATATGAAGGAGCCGCTCGATCTCGTGCGCGAGTTCCTCGGTCGTGAGCCGAGCCCGGCGGCGTTTTACGAAAAGCTGGGGATTAAGCCCTAGGCTGAGTTTTCAGTTTGTTAGGGAAGGGGAGGGCGCTTTCGGGCGCCCTTTTTTTTGGCGTTTAGCGCTGGGTTTGAACTCGCGAATCGAGTGGTTTTGTGGGGTTAGGTGGGGTTTTGCCTGTCCCGGGACAGGTGGGGCGGGCGTTGATTTGCCTGTCCCGGGACAGGTGAATTCGGACGTGTAGACGGCTCGGCGTGGGCGGTGCCGAATGCGCGATGTTCGGTGCGTCTTCCGAAGTTTATTGTGCACAGTTTATGATTCAAGGTCCGCAGTCCACCGTCCACGGTGCGCTGCCCACGGTGCACGGTGCACGGTGCACGGTGCGCGGTCCACGGTGCGCGGTCCACGGTGCGCTGCCCACGGTGCACGGTCCACGGTGCACGGTCCACGGTGCACGGTCCACGGTCCGCGCCACGCCGCTCCGCACGGCCCATAGACCACGTCTGAAAACGGGTCCATAGTGGCCCACTATGCCTTTGTCCGCGCTGCTCAAAGCTCGTTTCGGACCCTTCCGACATCCGCGCTTCCGCATATTTTATTCGGCCCAATCGCTTTCGCTCATCGGGAACTGGATGCAAGAAATCGCACGCAGCTGGATTATCCTGAGCCTCACGGGCAAAGCTTCGGCCATGGGCATACTGCTCGCAGCCCAAGCCGTACCCGGTCTGCTCTTTGGCACCTTCGGCGGAAGCATTGCTGACCAGCGCGACGTGCGCAGCATTCTCATCGTCACGCAGGTCGCACTCGCAACGCTCGCGTTCTCACTAGGCATCGTGGTCAGTCAAGGCAACGTCGAGCTCTGGCATCTCATCGTGTTCGCCGCAATGGAAGGCACCATCATCGCCTTCGACATGCCCGCATTCTACAAAATCACACCGAGCCTCGTACCGCGCGAAGACTTCCAGCAGGCTCTGGCACTCAACTCGGTGAGCTTTCACCTTTCGCGCGTCTTAGGCCCAACCATCGCGGGCATCGTCATGGGCATTTGGGGCACCGCAAGCGTCTTCTGGATCAACGCGGTCAGCTTTCTTGGCATCGTGCTCGTCGTCGCCCGCATGCCCATTTTCGAATCGAAAGCTCAAGTCGGACCCGTTGCCACCCAAAAAGGGATGCGCGAAGCCCTTAAGTATATCCGCGGCCACCCGAAACTCGGGAACATTCTACTCCAGCTCGCGCTCATCATCGCGTTCGTCTTCCCGCTGATCTTCACGACGTTCCGCGTGTACCTGCAAAAGAAGTTCGCGCTCGACGCCAAGGGTTTCGGCCTCGTCTTCTCGTTCCCGGGGATGGGCGCGCTCCTCGGGAGCCTGACGTTTCTCCTGACCAGCCCCAAAAACCCGCTCAAGGTGCTGCCATTCGGCATCATCGGCGTCTGCCTCACGCTCGCCGTGATACCGCTTTTCGATACGCTGATCCCCACGATCGCAGCCGTCACGATTTTCTCGTTTTGCATGTTCCTCTCGATCAGTTCACTCACGGTGACCACGCAACTCACGATCGACAATCAGTATCGCGGGCGAATTTCGGCGCTTGTGGGCATGGGTTTCGTTTCGCTCGCACCGATCATGAGCGGACCGATGGGACTGCTCTCCGATATCGTCGGCGAGCGCGCGCTCATCTGGAGCGTTGCAATCGTGCTTTTCGTTGCATCGGCCGCACTATTCATTCGGGATAAGAATTTAGGATCGGGGCTTCGTAGGCCGCGTCCAAACAAACGCAAGGCCGGCCCCTCCGAAGATGATGATGGCGAGGGGCACCCACTTCGGCGTCTTGAACCATAAAGAATAAATCAAGCTCGCCAAAATGAAAAAGGTCGCGCCGAGCTTTCCATGAAGGCTGATCACACCATGGTCTTCCCATTGGCGCACCGCCTTGCCGAACCATTTCGAAGCCCGAAGCCTTCGGTGAAAGGCCTCCGAACTGCGCGAAAAGCAAAGTGCCGCTAGAATCATGAACGGAGCCGTCGGAAGCACGGGGACCGTAATACCGATGAGTCCGATGAGCGTACTCGCCATTCCAGCCACAAAAACGATCGTCTTCCAAGGCTCCGGAAGCGGCTTGTGCTTCACGCAACACCTCCCGCTCGAAATACGTAGAAGACCCGTAACAAGAGCAGTCCCACCACGATCGTCAGAACGGGTCGAAATACCCGCGCGGCCTGGCGACTCACGAACTCGGCACCGACGTAAGAGCCGAAGCCGGCCGCTACCGCCATCAACAAACCCGTCGACCACCGCACCTCTCCCAGCTGAACGAAAGACGCCAGCGCGACTCCGGCCGACGCGGTATTCGCGAGTTTCGAAATCACCAGCGCCGGGAGCAGGGGAAGTTTCACGATGAAGAGCAGACCCAAAAGCATGAAGGTTCCGCCGCCAGGGCCCCAGATACCGTCATAGAGTCCGCATGCAAGCCCAGACAAAATGAATCCCGGGGCCGCCGCGACATCAGCCGCAGCTGCCGCCTCGGCCTTCGGAGCTACCTTCAGCCAGAAATCCCGTTGCCAGATCACGAGCAAAATAAGTGGACAGGTGATCAGCAGAAGCCACACGAATGCGTTAGGCGGAATCAGA
>DASUEL010000587.1:0-6282 GCA_036275095.1 Bdellovibrionales bacterium | reverse complement strand
CGCTGGAAATCAAAGAGACGAATCATAGGGAGAGTTCCAACGATTAAATGACTGCGATTTGGGTGGCGCGCCCTGGAGGACTCGAACCTCCAACCCTCAGGTTCGAAGCCTGATACTCTATCCAGTTGAGCTAAGGGCGCGTGTGGGACTTAATCTTCGTTAATGGACATAACGTAGTCTTTGGTCAGCGGGAAGTAAAAATCCGCCGCTTCCTGCACTTCAGGAGACGTGGCTTCGGGCCAAGACCAAATTTCGACGCGGCAACCGCGCGACTTCAAATACCAAACCAGCGGCAAAAAGTCTTTGTCGCCGCCGAGAATGATGCAAACGTCGAGCTTCTCCGCCATGGTTACGGCGTCGATGACCAAAAACGTATCCGCATTTTTTTGCGGCCGCTTGATCTCACCGCCCAAGCGGGCCCAAAACGACTCGAAAGTTTTCGAAATCTCTTTGTAAGCGGGCTTGTAATATAGAATCCGAACGATTTCGCGGTCTCCGACCTTTTCGAGAATTTTTTTGTAGTCGGTGCGGCCTTCGTGATGCTTCAAACCCGAAAGTTCGATGTTCTCGGCATCGATGAAGATTCCGACTTTCTGAAAAAGGAGGTTCGCTTGCCGGTCGGCCGTGTGCTGTTCTTGCGTTGTTGGTCGTCTTGCCATGGCAAAAAGGATAGCGGTATTAGCCTGGACTAAAAACCAGTTTCTTTCGATTAGGTGGCGTTTTTTGGGGTCAAAGTGCATTTCTGGGCACTTTTAGACCCCAATTGATAATGAGTTTCATTTCGATTGACGCTCGTTTCGCGTTCAACTAGAACAATCATCTAGAGCCTCTTAACTTCAGGAGAAACATGGAACTCACCTCACCGCAGACCGACAACCCGAAGCAGCCCAATCCCACTTACCTCAAACAAGTCATCCGTGATTTGGGATTGAAAGTGACTCAGCAGCGCATGGTGATTCTCGAAACACTGCTCACCGGCCGCGCGCACGTCACCGCCCAAGAAGTTTTCGAAGTCGTTTGCGGAAAGGCGCCCGACGTGGGCTTCGCGACCGTTTACCGTTTTTTGCGCACGCTTTGCCAGCACGGCTACGTAACCGAGGTGCGCATGGGCGGGCTTCCGGCGCGCTACGAATGGGCGAAGAAAAAGCACCACGACCATCTCACGTGCGTGCGCTGCCGCCGCATCTGCGAATTCGAAAATCTCGAAATCGAAAACCTTCAAGTTCGCATCGCGCAGAGCTTCGGGTTTCAGCTCACGAATCACCTGCTCGAGCTCTACGGCGTATGCGCCGAATGCCAAAAGGCTCCTGACCGGCCGCAGATTCTCGCCTGATATTTGCGCCCGGTACGGGATTCGCCTCGGGCCGGTCCTGTTTGGCCCGCTCCTTGCTCTTCAGCTTCGCGAGTGTCGCACACTCAGCTAAACATGAATTGTGGGAGTTCCTATGCGGTTGCTATTGGTAATTTTTTTCGGTTTGCAAATTTCATCGACGGCTTTCGCCGGCTCATTCGCCTGCGACGCCAAGAACCTGGCGGCAGTCAAAGCCGGCAACGAAAAGGCGCTCGTGAGAACCGCTGAAAAGTATCTCACGCTTCAAGACACGGCCGCATCCATCGAGGCCTTGCTGGCCAAAGTCCCGAAGCCGGTCAATCGCCTCGACCTCAGCCCGGAGGCTATGACGGTCGCTTACCAAAAAGCCTTGATGGCAGTCTTGACGGAGCTGCAAGCGCTCAACCCCTGCGTTGAAGAGCTGACTCGCCGGCACGAAGCCGCACAGAAGAAATAAATTTCGACCTGATCAAAGAATCGAGCAAGACACTCCGAGTGTCTTGCGCTTCGGCGATGTCTTCGGCTTGTACTCGAGCGTCGCCAAGTAATTCGATCGCCGAGGGCCTTGAGTCAGCCACGACATCGACAGATCGCTGATTTGCAGACGGAGATTTTTGCCTTTGTACGCTTTCGGGCACGGGCAGTGCGCCTGTTGCACCTCGAATTTGCGCCGTTTCGTCTGTCCTTTTCGGTATTCAGTCACCTGCGCGACGAGACCGTTGCCTTTCCGTCCGACGAGCACGTATGTGCCGTTGATCAGATCATCGGCAGGAGGGCCGCATTTCACCAGCACGCGGTCGACCGCCATGCCGTCGAGGGCGGCCCGATTCAGCCCGGCTCCCGGGAACGAGCCGTCGGCATTCTCCGTCGGAAACGACACCGCGAGCGCGGCCGCCGCGACCGTGATCCATGTGGCTGTCATGAGATATCCCCGTGTTCCCCGCATAGTCTCTTCCTCCCTTACACGCGCATACTAGCACCGCGAATTTTTAAGCCGGATTTTGGCACGCATGATTAGAAATTTTTCGGAGGATCGCCCGTTCTCGCACGCCACGCGTATACGTTTAATATTTTCATCCCGAATTTTTGCAGCCCGGATCGGATATGGGGCCCGCGGCCATTTTGCCGTTGTCTTTCGTCCCAGGCCGCATGTCCGCATGTAGCGGCCCGATTGTGGCATTAAGCTTGAACACTTAACTCTTCAAACTGAACAAAGGATTCTGAGATGAAGTATCTAGCGCTTTTCGCAATCGTTTCACTCACGTCAGGTGCCGCGCTCGCGGGCGCCACTAACGTCGAAGTCACCTGCGTCGATTCGAAAAATCAGGTGGTCTTGAAGGCGTTTGTCCCTGGGGACTACTCCGACGCGCAGGTCAGCGTGATAAGCGGCGGCAAAACGCAGACCTACTTGAACCAAATCGCGATCACCAACATGAAACTCAGTGGAAAGGATCCCTCCGTTGAGTTTCCGGGCTACCACGAAGCGATCATTACGACGTTCGACGAAGTCGCCGACTACAAGGTCTTCTCGATTAGGGTCAGCGATTCAACGGGCCATAACAGCACAAAGGCGACGCTCCTTGCCGACCCCCGCACGGTGCGCATTCGCGTGCGCAATTACGAACGCAAAGGCACGTTCAACGGAAAATTCTGGACGATCTCCAGCCCGCTCGGCGAGACCGCGGTGAAGTGCACCTACAATTACTCGGTTTGATCCTAAAGAGACGGCTCCAAAGCCAGAGCTCACTGTAAAAGAAAAGGGCCGGATGTTCCGGCCCTCACGCTCGGCCGGATTGCTCCGGCCCTGGCTTTTGGTTTTGCCGCGGATTACGAGCAGCCCATGGAGTTGCCGCAGTTGAGGCAGCGATAGCAGCTGCCGTTGCGGACCGTGGTGTGGCCACAGTCGCTGCAGAACGGTGCATCGCCCATCATCGTCGAAAGCTGCGCGCTCAACGGGTTTTTGCCCTTCGTCTTCTTCGCGGCCGGCGTGATCATGCTCTTCTGCATGGCCGCGATTTCCTCTTTCGGCATCGCGATGGCCTTTTCCATCGGGAGCGCCATCTGAGGAATCGACGCGGGCTCATCGGCTGAAGCCGCTTGCGCGTTCGAGCCGCCCTTGTTGACCGTCAAATCTTCGGACGCCGGCGGAACATGGATGAAATCGGTCATGCCGAGATATTCCATGCCGAGCATGCGGAAGATGTAATCGAGAATGCTCGTCGCCTGCTTGATGTTCGGATGATCGACCGTGCCTTGCGGCTCAAAGCGCGTGAACGTGAACTTGTTCACGAACTCTTCGAGCGGAACGCCGTACTGCAAGCCCATGCTCACCGCGATGGCGAAGCAGTTGAGGAGGCTTCGGAACGTCGCGCCCTCTTTGTGCATGTCGATGAAAATCTCGCCCAAACGGCCGTCGTCGTACTCGCCCGTGCGAACGTACACCTGGTGCCCGCCCACGCGCGCTTCGACGGTGAACCCGTGGCGCTTCTTCGGCATCTCACGGCGGCGGCTCGGCATGATCGAGAGCGCTTGCTTGAGCGCTTCGTCGAACTCCTTTTGGCTGAACTTGAGGTCGGGCTTCGCTTCTTCTTTGGTTTCGGATTTTTCGCTCTTAGCGCTCAGCGGTTGGCTGAGCTTCGAGCCGTCGCGGTAGATCGCCACCGCTTTGAGGCCGAGCTTCCAGCCTTCGGTGTAGATCTCTTTGATCTCTTCTTTCGTGGCCTCATGAGGCACGTTCACGGTTTTGGAGATCGCGCCGCTCAAGAACGGCTGAACGGCGGCCATCATGCGAATGTGGCCCATCGGCTGAATGAAGCGGGTGCCGATCGTGCCGCACTTGTTCGCGCAGTCGAACACCGGCAGGTGCTCAGGTTTGAGACCAGGGGCGCCTTCAACCGTCATGCGGCCGCAGGTCACCATCGACGCTTCGTCGATCTCTTTGCCCGTAAAGCCCATGAGCTCGAGCAGTGTTTTTCCGTTGACCGTTGCCGGATCGATGCCCAAGCGCTTCATGCCCTCATCGCCGATGACCCACGGTGCGATGGCATTTTTGAGGTCGAACGCGCCAGGGAGCGCCTTTTCGATCTTAGCGATATCCTCATCGTTCATGCCTTTGGCCTTGAGCGACTCGATATTGATGTGCGGGCTATTCTTCAGCGTGTTCGTGCCCGTCGCGTACTCGATGATCGCGTCGATGTCTTTTTGCGCGTAACCGAGGTTTTTGAGCGCGAGCGGAACCGACTGGTTCACGATCTTGAAGTACCCGCCGCCGGCGAGTTTCTTGAACTTCACGAGCGAGAAGTCGGGCTCGACACCGGTGGTGTCGCAATCCATGAGAAGACCGATCGTGCCCGTCGGCGCGAGCACGGTCGCTTGCGCGTTCCGGTAGCCGAAGGCCTCGCCCATCATCACGCAGTCATCCCAAATCTGACGGGTTTCTTGCATGAGATATTCGGGAATCTCGCGCTCGTTGAGGTTGTGAGCGGCATCGCGATGCTGCTTCATGACGCGGATCATGTGCTGGCGGTTTTTCTCGAAGCCCGGGAAGGGGCCTTTGCTGGCCGCCATCTCGGCACTCGTCTTGAACGCCTCGCCGTGCATGATGGCCGTGAGCGCGCCGGCCCACGCCTGCGCTTTCGGGCTGTCGTACGGAATGCCTTGAATCATCAGCAGCGTTCCGAGGTTCGCATAGCCCAGGCCCAGCGGACGGTAGTCATGGCTGTTGTGCGCGATTTTCTCTGTCGGATAGCTCGAGAAGTCGACGAGAATCTCTTGCGCCGTGAAGAGCACGCGCGTTGCGTGCTTGTACGCCTCGACGTCAAACGAGCCATCGGGCTTCAAGAACTTCACGAGGTTCATCGACGAGAGGTTGCAAGCGGTGTCATCGAGGAACATGTACTCCGAGCACGGGTTCGACGCATTGATGCGGTCGGTAGCCGGGCACGTGTGCCATTTTTGAATCGTCGTATCGTACTGAACGCCGGGGTCGGCGCACTGCCAAGCGGCATGGGCGATCTGCTCCCAGAGGTCACGGGCTTTGTACGTGTTGATCACGTCGCCGCTCGTGCGCGCGGTGGTCTTCCACTCGGCGTCTTTTTCGACCGCGAACATGAATTCGTCAGGGATTCGAACGGAGTTATTGGAGTTCTGGCCGCCGACCGTGCGATAAGCATCGCCGTTGAAGTCGGAGCTGAAGCCCTCTTTCACCATGGCCGCGACTTTCTTTTCTTCGCGCACCTTCCAGTTGATGAAGTCGACGATTTCGGGATGGTCCATGTCGAGGCAAACCATCTTGGCCGCTCTACGGGTGGTGCCGCCCGACTTGGTGGCGCCAGCGCCCCGGTCGAGCACTTCGAGGAAGCTCATCAAACCTGAGCTCAAGCCGCCGCCTGAGAGTTTTTCTTGGTGGCCGCGAATTTTCGAGAAGTTCGTGCCGGTGCCCGAGCCGTATTTGAAGATGCGCGCTTCTTGCTTGGCGAGATCGAAAATCGCCATGAGATCGTCTTGTACCGATTGAATGAAGCACGCCGAGCACTGCGGGTTCTCGTAGGCGTTTTTCGTTTCGACGACTTTGCCCTGCTCGAAATCCCACTTGAAGTTTCCGGGCGAGCCCACGATGCCGTACTCATGATGGAGACCGCAGTTGAACCAAACGGGGCTGTTGAAGGCGCCCTTTTGGTTCAAGAGAATATGAACGAGCTCTTTTTCGAATTGCTCGGCATCTTGCGGGGTCGCGAAGTAGCCGCCGAGATTTTCGCCGGCCATGCGAATCGTGTGGGCGACACGGTGAACGAGCTGCTTCACGGAAGTCTCGTGGCCCGTCTGCGGAACGCCGGCTTTACGGAAGTATTTGCTGACCGCGATGTCGGTGGCGAGCTGGCTCCACGATTCGGGAACGAGCACGTCTTTCATTTCGAAAACTTTTTCGCCCGAGGCGCCGCTGATTTTGCTCG
>DASUEL010000586.1:0-2392 GCA_036275095.1 Bdellovibrionales bacterium | reverse complement strand
ATATGAAATTTGATGAATGAATTGAAGTGCAACGTCGACTTGAACGTCATGAACTCATACTGGTTCTCGGACGTCAGCTTGGTCGCGTAAACGGCATTTGTCGCGGGCTCCCGCGCGACGGGCGCGGTGGTTTTTGTCGCGGTCGAACAGGAGCTGGAGAAGATCGCCGCCAGCAGAGAAAGACATAATTGCACGCGCATGGAGACCCCGCTTTCCGATTCTTAAATTATATTGAAAATCGCCGACTTCTGAAGCCGGCTGGCGACGAACGGCTAGACGTGGATCAGAGCTCGGTCAAAGCTTCACACGGGCCAGCATCCAGCGATGGTCGGACCCGGCATAGCGCCCTTTGACCGCTCCGGCATGCTGGAGACCGCGGGAGAAGATCCAGTCAATTCGTCCTACGAGAGTATGGGTGCGGCATGCCACCGCCGACAGCTCGTCGCGGAAGCCGCGAGCCCTGAGCAGGCGAATCGCCGGCTCCCGGTCATGGCCGCCCAGAAAGCTTCCGACCGAGTTCAGATCGCCTGCGATGATTACGGGACCGTCGAAGGTGTCTGCGTGATCGAGAATGACCTTCATCTCTTGCCCGCGTACGTCACCGATGAACGGGTTGGTCTTGAGCTTGTAGCTCAGGTGGGGCGAGTAGACGCGAACGATTCGTCCGGGCTCGACTTCGAGCTCGGCCCATGGCGTATGCCGCCCCGTTTGAGGATTGCTCACGATTGCTCCGGCCCGCACGATCGAATACCTCGTCAGAATCGCGTCGCTTCCGAAATAGTGGAAATTGAGCCCGAAACGCGCGGCCAGTAGCTCGGCATGTTTTTTTTGCGGCGAGACCTCTTGTAGCGCCAGGATCGCGCTGGCGCCTATGGGCGCGGTCTCGAGCTCCTCAATGACTCTCTCGATATTTCGGCCGCGGTGAATGTTCCAAGTGCCGACGGTGAACGGCTCCGCCGCCGCGAGCGACGAGACGAGCAACACGATCATAAAAAGTGATATGCCGGTCGGGCGATCGGCCAGTTTCATCGAACTTCTATTATAGACTCGGACGGGCCGCGGCCCAACGAATGTCGCGCGAGCCGGACCTAGCGCCAGACCAGCTCGAAAAATTCGGTCACGATCGTGGCGTCTTCGATTTGGGCGAGTCCCCATTTCGGGAGATGCGGCTCGTAAAACGCGCGGTGCACGCGGCGCCAATACTCGAGCGACAGGTCGCCTTCTCCTTCGGCAATCGCGATGGCTTCGGGCACATCCATGAATTTGTGCTGCTCGACTCGCACGGTGCGCAGAAGCGCGCCGGGCTCGTCCCGGCTGTTCAGCAAGATCCAGTGGTTTCCGGCGGCGGGAAGGGGATCGCCGGCCGTTCGGAAATCCTCGAGCACGCTGCTGCCGGCAAACTTGCGGCCGCTCAAATAAAGGGCGAGTAGAGAGTCCGTGATTTCACGATTTCCAGCATATGAAGCTTCAACATGAGCAAGGGCCTGGCGTTCACCGGGAGCGAGCGATGCAAGATAACGCTCCCAGTAGGCTCGCTCATGCTCGCGCAATGGTTTCATTCTTAGTTGGATCCACCGTTGCGGCCATAGGTTTCAATGGCAGGAGCATACCGGCGCCGTTCGATCTTGCGAGCGACCGCGCCTTCCACTACCTCTTCAACAGCCACGGCGGCACCTGCGGCGACGCCGGCCAGACCGGCTCGGCCGCGCTTGATCGCGCTTTTCACAAGCGCGAATTTTTCAGCCGGCAGTTTCGCGATGGCGGTGATCTTGCCTCCGGTCGCGATATGCTTGTTGACGAAGCTTGCCGTTTCAGAGGCGTTCCCGCGTGTGGACTCGATCACTTCGTCGAAGTCGTAAATCGGAACCTTGCCTCCGTTGCGGGCGGCCTGCGCGAGGCTATCGTATTTTCTCGCGGCCGCCTCTTCGGAAGCCGCGCTCGCCGCATGCATGGCGCGTGCGCTCCAGTCGGGGCTCTGGCCTACTACCTCACCTTTATCATTGTAGTCGGTCTTCATGGCGGTCATCGCCTGTACTTGGTGATAGGAGGCCGAGGAACGTGCACTGCTTGCCTTTTGTTCCATCAAGTCGATGTGATACGCGCGATTTTCCGCTTCGTTCAACTGATAGCCGATCGTGACTTTGTCGCCGTCGGCGATTGATGATGCGGCCGCCGCAATCGGAGGGCCAATGCGGTCGTCGGCAGTCATGGTGTAGAGGCGCACGGTGTACTGCTGCTCGATTGAATTCGCTTGCGAATATTTCTTCATCGAATAGATGCCGGATCCGGTCGAAACCGCGGCACCCGCTCCAACCGTCTTGCACTGATCGGAACTGAGGCGGCTATAGGGGCCGTTACAATACTGTTCTTGGGCAAAGGTGCCTTCGGTACT
>DASUEL010000585.1:0-3898 GCA_036275095.1 Bdellovibrionales bacterium | reverse complement strand
TACCGAAATCGGAATCATATCGAAAGCCATCGGATTCTGGGCGACGCCGCTCGGGACGTTCGTCGGCGGCATCGTGCTTCTGAAAATCGGAATACGCCGCGGCCTCTGGATCTTCGGCTTTCTGCAAGCGGCCTCGACGCTCGTCTTCGCGGTCCTTTCGGTCGCGGGCCCGAATCTTTACCTTTTCGGTTTCACCGTCATCTTCGAAAACATGACGGCCGGAATGGGCACGGCCGCGTTCGTCGCCTTCATGGGCTCGCTCACCAACAAGCGGTTCTCCGCCACCCAGTACGCGCTTTTGAGCTCGCTCATGGCGGTGCCGCGCACGCTTTTGGCGGCTCCCGCGGGTTACCTGGTCGCGGCGATGGGCTACACCGGCTTTTTCGTGTTCTGCACGGTGATCGCGGCGCCCGCGATGATTTTGTTCTGGGTGCGCTCCCGCAACTGGGAGAGCGCTGAAGCCGACAATCGTCTCGTCACCGCATGAGCGTGGCCTCAATTCTCGAAACGGCTTGGCGGGCCCGGCCCGCAACGCGCGAGCCGCGGCGGGTGTTTCATGGGCCCGGCGAGGGGAGCGGGCGCCTCGAAGATCTTTTTATCGACGTCTTCGGAGACCACGCATGGGTGACCTGGAAGGGCGCGGGGCACCTCGAGACCAATCGGGCCATTGCCTCGTTTCTCGAATCGAAAGGCCTGCAATCGGCCGTCGTGCAAGAAAAACCCGGCGACGACCTCGCGACGCTGGCGGGTCCGCTCTTCGGCGCGCCGCCTGAGCGCTTCGTGTGCGAGGAGCACGGGCTCAAATACGAAATTCGCTTGAGCGGCACGCGGCATCCGGGCCTCTTTCTCGATCACGCGCCCTTGCGCGCGTGGCTTACGAAAAATTTCGGCGGCGCGAGCGTCTTGAACACGTTTTGCTATACCGGGAGCCTTTCAGTCGCGGCGGCCGCGGCCCGGCCCGGAGTCAAGATCACCAACCTCGATCTCTCGAAGCCCGCGATCGAATGGAGCCGGCAGAACTGGCTCCTCAACGGTCATCGCGAAGAAGACGGCGACTTTATTTACGGCGATGTTTTCGAATGGCTTCCCAAGCTCGACAAGCGCGGCCGCAAATTCGACTGCGTCCTCGTCGACCCTCCGTCGTCTTCACACGGAAAGAAGGGGCATTTCTCGACGAAGAAAAATCTCAAAGAGCTGGCCGTGCTTGCGATGACGCTCGTAGCTCCCGGTGGGCTGCTCATGGTCTCCATCAACTCTTACAATGTGAGCTGGGCCGAATTCGAAAAAAGTCTCGCGACGGCCTCGCAGGAGACGGGCTTCAAGGGCCGCGAGCTCGCGCGTATCGGGCAGGACGAAACGTATTACCCCGTGCGCCGGCCCGAGGATCGCTATCTCAAGGGATTGCTCCTACAGTCCTGACGAAAGTCCGGCCCGCTTTGAGCTGCGGCGAAATCGTCATTAAAATGGGAGACATGAAGCCAATAATTCCGCTCGTGTCGGTATTGTTCGTATCATCGGTCGCGCACGCGCAACTGCTCGTGGAGCTGAAGGGAACGGGCGCCTGCCGCGAGGAAGCTGAAGTCTTCGTCGGGCGCGAGAAGACGTTTTTGTTTCACGTGCAGCTTCCGAGCGGAGGCAACGCCGAGTTCAAGCTCAAAAAGGGGCAGTATGACGTTCGCGCCCTGACGAAATCGAATTGCGCCGCCACGGCAACGGTCGACTTCGACGGAAAGCAGACCGTTCTCGAGGTGAAGCTCGACAAACGAAAAGACCGCCTGCCGGCTCAGACGGATTCGGCCGCGGCCGTTGGCACCTCGATGTTCGCGGGTGTCAGAGGCAATTTTGGAATGTGGCCGATGCCCTGGTGGTACCCTTATTATTATCCGTATTACGCGAATATCGGGTACCCGTGCGCGTGGAGTTACTACGGCTGCATGGGCCCGCAGTATCCCTCGGGCGGCCCCATCGTTATGGGCAAACCGAACATCTATATCTCGGGTCCGGCGGCACGCCTCAAGGTGAACTTGAAATCGTTCAAAGGGCTAATGGCCTCGGCGCCCGCACACATGGAGAAAGGCTGGTCCGTCGACGTCAAGCCCGAAGGGCTCTCGCACAACGGCGCGATCTATCGTTATCTATATTACGATTTGCGTACGGCGGGCTCCGGCCTGCAGTTCACACAGGGCTATTGCGGGGGCAAGGACGAGCTGCTCTCCAAGATGGAGTCCGATCTCAAAGCCGCGTCTTATCCCGCGCAGGCGGTCGATGATTTCAGGGATCATTGGTCCGTGCATTTTCCCTCGGGCCGCGACTACTGCGTTCTGCCTCAGGCGAACGAGGAGCTGGCCGCCGCAGCGCCGCTCGAGTACTCGGCTCCCGTATTCGAGACCCGGCGGGTCTACGTCGTACTTCCGCGCAAGATCGTGAAAGGCGAGCCCGCGCTCGCAGCAGCGGTTTTCAAAGACTACAAGGCCGATCAGCTAAAAGAGTGGTCACCGCGTGCGCGACGCGAAGGGGCCGGAGCGAAGCACGCGGCGTTCGAGTGGGGACTCGCGTTCGCGTTTCCTTAAGAAGCGCGCATGACGACTTTCACGCAGTGATCGTGTTTGTCGCGGAACATCTTGTAGGCGCCGGGCGCGTCGGCCAACGAGAGCCGGTGCGAAACGATGATCGACGGGTCGATCTTTTCTTCGAGGATCAGCTTCAAAAGCGGCTCCATATATTTGTGAACGTGCGTTTGCCCCATTTTGAGCGTGAGCCCCTTGGCGAACGCGGCACCGATCGGAATTTTGTCAAGCAGCCCGCCGTAAACGCCCGGAATCGAAACCACGCCACCTTTGCGGCACGCGTGAATCGCCTCGCGCAAAGCCGTCGGGCGATCCGACGCCATATAGAGGTTCACTTTCGCGCGGTCGTAAAGGCCGCTCGCCGACGAGCCATGGGCTTCCATTCCGACGGCGTCGATGCACGCGTCGGGGCCGCGGCCGCCGGTCATGAGCATGAGCTTTTCGAAAACGTCGACGCCTTCATAATCGAGCGTTTCGGCGCCGCATTTTTCGCGGGCGAGCTGCAAACGGTCTTTGAACCGGTCGATCGCGATCACACGCTCGGCGCCGAGCAGGTAAGCGCTCATGATCGAAAGCAGACCGACGGGCCCGCAGCCCCAGACGGCCACGACCTGGCCCGGTTGAATCGCGCAGTTCTCGGCCGCCATGTACGCAGTTGGCAGAATATCTCCCAAAAACAGAACTCGTTCGTCCTCGATGCCGGGAGGAACGACTTGGCAGCCCACGTCGGCAAAGGGTACGCGCACGAATTGCGCCTGGCCGCCGGCATAGCCGCCGTAGATGTGCGAGTACCCGAAGATGCCCGCGCCCGAGGCGCCGTAAAGTTTCTCCGCCTTCACCGAGTTCGGATTGCTGTTGTCACAAAGCGCGTAAAGCTCATGTTGGCAAAAGTAGCAGCGCCCGCACGCGATCGGAAACGGCACGACGACCTTGTCGCCGATCTTGAGCTCACGCACGTCGGGGCCCACTTCGACGATTTCGCCCATGAACTCGTGGCCGAGAATGTCTCCGCGTTTCATGGCCGGAATGAATCCGTCGTAGAGGTGCAAGTCCGAGCCGCAGATGGCGGTGGTGGTCACCCGCACGACGGCGTCTTTCGGATTGATGATCTTCGCATCCGGAACGTTTTCGACTCGAACGTCATGGCGGCCGAACCAGCATACGGCTTTCATCAGTGCTCCCCACGGCCGCTGGGCTGGCCTTCGATTGTCGGAATTTCTCCGGTTTCAAGAAAACACTTGAGGCGATGAAGATCCTCGTCGATCTGATCGGCGGGATCTTCGCCCATCACTTTCGCGAATGCCGCCGAGAGCGCGCCGCCGCGGGGCGCG
>DASUEL010000584.1:0-4220 GCA_036275095.1 Bdellovibrionales bacterium | reverse complement strand
GAGTGCGAGCTCGCCAGCGAGTTCCGCTATCGCGAGCCGATCCTGTCGAAGAATTCGCTCATGATTGTCGTTTCACAAAGCGGCGAGACCGCCGATACGCTGGCGGCGCTTCGGATGGCGAAAAAGATGGGCGCGACCACGCTCAGCATTTGTAACGTGCAACGCTCGACGATCGATCGCGAATCCGACGGTCAGATCTACATGAGGTGCGGTACTGAAATCGGCGTCGCGAGCACGAAGGCGTTCACGAGCACACAGTCCATTCTCGCGCTGCTCGCCGTGTACGCGGGCCGTTTGCGCGGCGTTTTGACCGAGGCTCAAGAAGAGGAGCATCTGAAGTCATTGATGGGCCTGCCGAGCCAGCTGGAACTGGTGCTGAATCACGCGAAATTCTTCGAGGACGCGGCTTTGACTCTGAAGAACGCGAAAGGCTTTTTGTACCTCGGCCGTGGCGCAAACTATCCGATCGCGCTCGAGGGCGCGCTCAAGCTCAAGGAGCTCGCGTACATGCACGCCGAAGGCTATGCCGCCGGCGAGATGAAGCACGGCCCGATCGCGCTCATCGATAAAGACATGATCGTCGTGGTCGTCGCGCCCCGCGACGACGTTTACGAGAAGACGGTGAGCAACCTCGAAGAGGTTCGCGCGCGCGGCGGGCAGGTGATTTCCATCGGAACCGACAAAGACGAAAAGCTCGCCAAGATCAGCCAGCACTATCTGGCGCTGCCCGAAGCCGCCTGGTTCGTGAACCCGATACTCGCCGTCATACCGCTGCAGCTGCTGGCGTTTTACGTCGCCTCGGCGCTCGGCCACGATGTCGACCAGCCCCGCAATCTCGCGAAGTCCGTCACCGTCGAGTGAGCGAGCCGGCCTTCGCGCCGGCCGTCATTTCAGCAAGAAATTATACTTCGTCACGCGCCCGGCGCTTTCGAAGCCGAGATGCCGCAAAACGCGCTCGCTTGCGGGGACGCATTCGCTTACGACGAAATTTGCGCCCCGGCCGCGCGCAGCCAGCGTGCGCTCGCGAACGAGGGCCGTGTAGGCGCCCTGGCCTCGCGCCTGCGGAAGCGTACTGCCTCCGAAGAAGAATGAAATTTCGCCGTAATGACGGACCCACGCGCAGGCGATCGGGCGCGCCGAGAGGCTTGCGAGAAAGACGTCGAGCCGGCCGGCCGGATGAGTGGCTTCATTATGCAAGGCTCGCGCGAACTCCGTGGAGTCGCGGCCCCAGACTTTGCTTTGCAAATCGGCCAAAGCCTCGAACTCGGAACGCTCGGTGATACGCACGGTCGTCACGCCTTCGCCGCGGGTGATATCGAGAGTGGACGGCGCGAACATGACAGTGCCTGAGTGATCAGCTTCAAAGCCCGCGCCCGAAAGTGCCGCGACGAGCCCGGCTGACCCCGGGTCGAAATCGTATACTTTCCATTCAAAGGAGCGCCGGCGCTGCTTGAAGTAGTCTATCTGGCGACTGACCGTAGTCTCCATTTCGCCTCGGTTTCCGAGCAGCCGGGGCGAAAGCACGGTGCTGTCATGAAGCGCCAGCGACGGGCCGATAAAGCGCAACACGTCTCCGTCGGTTTCTTTTTTGATCTCCGGATCACTGGGGGCGCTTCCGGTGCGGTAGCGCTCGAAAGCCGACAGGAACTCGGCTTTTTGGGTTAAGGACGCCGCAGTCATTGCCCTTCGCCCGACAGCCATGCCGAGAACGCCTCGCGTGCTGCGGCGATTTGCCGCTCTTTCTTTTTGTCTTTCGGCATGCGTTCGAAAATATTCGGGAACAAACCGAAGTTTATATTCGTCGGCTGAAAGCGCTCTTTCGGCTCGGTGATGGCCTCGAGAAGCGAGCCCATTGCCGACGCGCGGGGAGGCATCGAGAGCGGCAAGTCGCGAAGCTTTTGATCGAGTGTGCGAGCGACGAGCAAACCGATCACAGTCGAGTCGAAATAGCCTTCGACGCCCGTGATTTGCCCGGCGAAAAACAGCCACGGGTCCTTCGGGCTCGACAGGTCTTTGCGCAAGCAGTTCGGCGTGTGGATGTAGAGATTGCGATGAATGCTTCCGAGTTTCAGAAACTCGGCGTTTTCGAGACCCGGAATCATGCGGAATATGCGTGTCTGCTCGCCGTAGGCCATCTTCGTTTGAAAGCCCACCATGTTGTACGAGGTCGCCTCTTTGTTTTCTTGCCGGAGCTGAACGACCGCGAACGGCTCGCGGCCGGTGCGGGGATCTTTGAGACCCTTTGGCTTCATCGGGCCGAACGCGAGAGTCAGGTCACCGCGCTCGACCATCGCTTCGATCGGCATGCAGCCCTCGAAATAGGGCGTGTCTTCGAGCTCTTTTTCGAAGTCTTTTGACTCGATTTTGCGGGCGCCTTTGATTTCTTCCATCAGCTTGAAGTATGCGTCGCGCGAGAGCGGGCAGTTGAGATAATCGGGCGTGCCTTTGTCGTAGCGGTCGGCGCGCCAGACTTTTTCGTAGTCGATGGTATCGGCGTCGATGATCGGCGCGATGGCGTCGAAGAAGTACAAGAACCTCGAGCCGAAATGCGCTTGGAGATCGGCCGCGAGCTCGGGGTGCGTGAGCGGGCCCGTCGCGATGACGGCCGGGCGCGGTACATCGTTGAGGCTGCGGATGACCTTGTTGTCGAGCGTAATACGCGGATGCGCTTTGATCTTGTCGGTGATCGCCTGCGCAAAAAGAGCGCGATCGATTCCCAGCGCCTGGCCCGCCGGCACGGCCGCGTCTTTGGCGGCCTTCAAAATGTGCGAGCCCAGCTGCTCGGCCTCCCACTTGAGCTGCCCGGGCGCCGAGACGGGATTGAGCGTGCCGAAGGAATTCGAGCAAACCAGCTCGGCGCAAAGGCCCGTCTTATGCGCCGGTGTCATGGTGGCGGAGCGCATTTCGTATAAAACCACGTTATGGCCGCGGTCCGCGAGCTGGAGCGCGCACTCGCTGCCCGCGAGCCCGCCGCCCACGATATGAATTGTCTTGGCTACGCCCTGCATGCTAATGACCTATTAGGCTATGAAGAAAAAAGATCTGACCTCTGTATCGGATGTGTTACAGGGCTTGCTCGAAAATAGCAAGTTGCCGATTTCAGAGCAGTTTACGCGCTGGAAATTATGGCGAAAATGGGACGAGGTCGTGGGGCCGACGTTGGCTCCCAACTGCCTTCCCGTGGGTTATCAGCGCGGCACCCTTTATGTTTGGGTCAAAAGCTCGGTCTGGATGCAACAGCTCTCGTTTGCCGCGGTACCTTTGCGCGATAAGATCAACAATTACCTGGGCCGTAAATACGTAAGGCAAATTCGCTTCACGCTAGACCGACATTCTGTTCCTGATGCCCACGGTGAGATGCCCACCCTCGACAAGCTCCAAAAGCCCGAGTCTGACGAGTGAGCTTTAGCGCCGGCTTGAGTACTTGAATTCTTGAATGGAATCGTGGTGCTCCTGGTCTTCAATTCCGAGCACCGCTTCGATTTCGCGCTCAATTTGAACGGCCTGAACGTAGTCGAAAAGACCGTTCACGAGCAACACCTCGAGTTTGTTCTTGAGCGCCGCCTTGATACAGAGCGCGTGCACCGGGGTTTCGTCCCCCTTGATGTCGGGGTCACCGCCGTACGAGTACGACTCATAGGCCACGATCCGGAGCTGTTCGACGGCCTCGCGATTGACCGGGGCCGGCCGCCGCCACGGAAGCGGGCCATGGCGAATCGTCAGTGTCTCGCGATTGATGATCACGATGGTACGGTTGAGCCAGAACGCAAGCGTCACGTAAGCGAACGCCAAAAAAGAAAGAGCAACGATCGACGAAACGAACGTCAAATAATGGCCGAAGTCGTTCCAGAGCCAGACCTTGTTTGTCGCAAAGATAATCATACCGAAGAACGGAACATAAAAAAACGTACAGGCGATCGCGAAAGCCAGTGAAGCCGCGAGCCGCGACTTGCCGGACCAGTCGAACGAGACGACCAGCCCTTTAGGGCCGCGGTCGATTGCCAGATGTCTTGACGCTTGCTCTTTCGCTTTGTGTTTCGAAAACATCACTTGGCGTCTTCGCTCGTCTGAATGGTTTCGCGTACCAGACTTTTGATATACTTTTCACGCGCGGAGCCGCCGAGCATTCGTTTGACGCTCTCAAAGACCGATTTGTCATTGATGAGCGCGCCCAGCGTGCCTTGACCGTTATCGATTTTCTTCAGCACGCTCGATAGGCT
>DASUEL010000583.1:0-12791 GCA_036275095.1 Bdellovibrionales bacterium | reverse complement strand
GGGTTTCACGGAGAGCCCGCGCCGTTTTCCAACCTCGTAAAATTTCACGGAGGATTTCGTGGCCGCACTGCCCCCGACGTACCCGCTCCTCAAGCGTTTGGACTGGGTCAACACGCTGTTTCTCATCATCACCCCGCTCGTGGTTCTGACGTGGACCCCGCTTCACATCTATCTTTACGGTCTCGAATGGAAGGTCTTGGCCTTCTTCTTCATCTACTCGGTGATCACGAGTTTGAGCATCACGGGCGGCTACCACCGCCTGATCGCTCATCGCGCGTATCAAGTTCGCCCGTGGGTGAAACTCATGTACCTGTTTTTCGGAGCCGCGGCCTTCCAAGGCTCGGCGCTCAAGTGGTGCTCGGCTCACCGCGATCATCACCGGTATGTCGACACCGAAGACGATCCTTACACGATCACGAAAGGTTTTTGGCACGCGCACATAGGCTGGGTTTTTCTGAAAGACGATCCGAACAACCCCCTCAAGTTCGCGCCCGATTTACTCAAAGACCCGTGGATGGTCTGGCAGCACAAGTATTATTTTCCGATTTCGTTCTTCTTCGGCTTCGGTCTTCCGCTACTCATCGGCTGGATGATGGGAAGCCCGCTCGGCGGCTTGCTCTATGCCGGTTTCGTGCGCGCCGTTTTCACCCAGCACTGCACGTTTTTCATCAATTCAGTCTGCCACTTTTGGGGCAGCCAGCCCTACACGCGCAAAAACACCGCCCGCGACAACATGCTGATGGCGATATTCACCTACGGTGAGGGCTACCATAACTTTCATCACAAATTTCAGGCCGACTATCGAAACGGTATCCGCTGGTACCATTGGGATCCGACCAAGTGGCTGATTCAGCTCATGGCGCTCTTCAAACAGGCGAGCCACCTGAAGCAGGTTTCGGCGGAGGAGATTTTGAAGGCCCGCCTCCTACGCGATGAAGAGATCTTGCGAGAAAAAGGACTCTCCCCCGACACGCTGGCCGCCTTCCGCCTGAAGGTCGAAGAAGCCCAGCGCCGTTTCTATCAGCTCAAAGCCGACTACAAGACCTTCAAAAAGACTAAACGAGATCAATTTGAACAGTACTTGCAGGCGCAGCGCGATTCCTGGGAGCCGCAAAAGCAGGCCCTTCGCGACCAAGTCATCGAAGCCAAGTTCCAGTTCCGCATGGCCATGGCCCAATGGAAACGCCTCAAGGCGATGGCTTGAGCGGCCGCGAGCCGCGGCGCGGGTGCCGGTCTGGCACCCGCATTTTGTAACTTCTCTGGATTGAACCCGCGTCCCCAACCAGGTTAGAACAGCTCCGGTTTTTCAGATTCCATAATCAAAAACAGGAGCCTTGACATGAAAGCACTGATCGTTGCCGTTCTATTGTCGACGACCGTGGCGAGCGCCGCGCCGTCGCCCCTCCAAACATGGACCAACAATTCGAGCTCGGTCCAAGCCGTTCTCTGGGACGCCCTTTATGCCGCGTACGAGAACGACCAGAATTCGCCTTATCAGCCCATGGGTTTCATCAAAAAAGCGCCCGGTACGCTGCTGGTGCGAGACGAAAGAGCCGCGCTCCAATGTGAGTCCCGCCAGCGCGGAATGGCCGCGGTTCAAAGCTACCGCTGCACCGTTGAAGGCGATCTCAGCCGGACCACCTCGAGCAGCTCTTCACCGCAAGCCGTGCTCTACAACGCGCTGGCCCTCCTGGCCGAGCAACAGAAATCGGCTCCGGCTTATCTTAGAACCGTCGTCCGCCGCCGCGGCACCCTCACCGTCAAAGACGAGCACACCACGGTCGTTTGCCGCTCAGGCCAGGCCGGCATGCTTACAGTTCAGCAGTACAGCTGTGAAATCAAGTAAGCCGAGCCGCTGAACGTTCAAAGTCCATTCGCGATGCGCTCGAGGCGATCGGTCTCCTCGAGCCAGTAGAGATACGAATTGAAGTGCGGGAAGAGCCGCGGAAACGACGGATCTTCCCAGCGCCGCGCGATCCATGCGGCGTAATGCATGATCCGCAAGCCCCGCAGAGCCTCCATGCAACCGAGCGTGCGCTCGTCGAGATCGCGCAGCTCCTCATACCCTGACAATATCTGCTCGCGCTCCCGCTCGGCGTCTTCGGGGTCGCCGCTGAAGAGCATCCAAAAATCCTGAACCGGCGGTCCGTTCATGAAATCATCGAAATCCACGAAGAAAAACTCGCGCCCGTTGTGAAGCAGATTGCCTTTGTGGCAGTCGCCATGAATGCGAATGAAGTCGGCCGGATCCAGTCTGTCGGTGATGAAATCGACGATCGTCTCGCTCGCCTGCTCGTAGCGCGGCCAAAGCTCGGGCGTCACCCAGGACTCGAGCACGTCGAGCGCGGGCCAGCCGAAATCGTGCGCGGTCAGACTGAGACGGTGCTCGGCCTCACGGCGCGCGCCGATGTTGTGAATCTGCGCGAGCCGGCGCCCGACCTGTTTGAGCTCGTCGCCGACGAACTCCTGCGGGCTGCGGCCGAGCACTTTCGGAAATACCGAATAGAATATGCCGTCTCGTTCGCGAATCGTTTCGCCGTCCTGAAACTTCAAAGGCGCGACCGCGGGTATGCCTTCGGCCTTCAACTCCCACAAAAAGTCGTGTTCGTCTTTGATGGCCTCGAAGCTCCAGCGGCCCGGCCGGTAAAACTTGGCGACGACGGCCTTCGAGCCCGCGAGCTGCTCGTCGTATTCGCCCGTCTCTTCGAGCCCCACGCTCATCACGCGGTTTTCATAGGAGTTCAGCGCCGTCACATAGCCGTTGGACCGAAAGCCCGCGTCTTCGAGTGCTTCGAGCACCACATGTGGGGTCAGAGAATAGAAGCCGTCCGTACGATCCGACATAAGAAGGGCAACGTATCAACTCGCCGGCACCGAGTCTACGCTGGACACGCACCGACACGGCCACGTCAAAGCGGCAGGGTCACGCCCAGCTTCAACTCGCGCGCTCGTTTATAGATGAGAATCGCGGTCGCCATGTCGTCGAGCGCGATGCCGAGGTTAATGGCCATCGTTCGCTCCGAGGCTGACTGGCGCCGGCGCTTCTTGCCGCAGGCGATCTCGCCGAGATCGGCGTGCGCCTTGGGTGTCTGCTGAAAATAGCCTTCTTTGCGGTAGTACTCCATTTGCGCCACGTCGTCGGTGGCCAGGTAGTCAACCTGCGCGAGGGCCGCGCCCGTCCACATCGAGTCGAAATCGACGGGGCTCGCGAACGCGCCCTCGGCGAGCCAGCCCGCTTCGATCGCCGGCGTGGGCCTCTTCAAGATCGGGCCGCTCGTTACGACGAGATCGAGGCTTTTGACGGCATCTTCGACGCGCGAAACCGGCTCGACGTCGAGACCGAACTGTTCGCCCATGTCGGCCGCGAACTTACGCGCGACCTCGGGATACAAATCATAGGCTTTCACTTTTTTGATCTTGAACAAACAATTGAGCGCCTCGAGATTGCTCCGCCCCTGTACGCCGCATGCGACAATTCCGACCGACTCGCTCTCGGGCCGGGCGAGATACTTCGCCGCGAGTGCCGTGGCGGCACCCGTTCTCTGCGCCGTGATCCACGTGCAATCCATCACCGAAACGGGAATCCCGGTCTCAGGATCGTTCAATATCAGAAGCCCCGAAATATACGGCAGCCCTTTCTTTTGATTCGGCGGAAACCCCGAAACCCATTTCATCCCCGCCGATTTCGCGCTCGGAATATAAGCCGGCATCGCATGAATGAAACAATCCGCCATCGGATGAATCCCCGGCTTAGGCGGCATCTCCGTCTTCCCCTGCCCCTTTTCGACGAACATGTTCTCGAGCGCCGAAATAATCTCCCCCATAGGAAGATTGACCGCTTCAACATCTTTTCGAGAAAGGTAAACAAACTCCATACAACCCCCGTGCGCCCCAAGGAACGTCTTCCGCTTACCGTGGGCTAAGCACCCGTTGCAACTGTAATCTAGAAGAACGAATCGGTCCTAGGCGGCAATATTTTAATAGTGGGAAATTGGGGTCTGTGCGTATGTGTCCCAAGCGCAGGATCGGAGCGGGTCTGCCGCGCTTTAGCGCGGCCGAGGGCACGATGCCCGAGCCCGCGAGGCAGGGCTTGGAGCCCGGCCGGAGGTTGGGACACATACGCACAGACCCCAGTTTCCTTCCGTTGACTCCGTTGCCGCCTAGGACCGATTCGTTCTTCTAGATTACTGCGCGCAGGGGTTCGGCCCGTTGAGGAAGAAGTTCTGCGGGCGCACAGGCCGCCATCCGCGATTCCACAAATCCACATACGCCTGTTGTGGATAGGAGTTGTTGCGGTAATCGAAGTACATCTCGTTGCTGCCCTGCCCGCACAGCGGCTCGCCCTGCGGCGACGCGCTCGGCGCCGTTCGCCACAGCAAGATCAGGGCGATGTGATAACGCGGCCCCTGGAAGTAATCCATCTTCATCGGAAGGGAGGTGTTTTGATCGAAGTAAATGTTCTCGCCGGCGCAACCGAGGGTCGTGTTCTGGACGCGGTTCATCGCCACAAGCTGCTTCGTCTGGTTATTATGGCGAACGGTAAACACCGAACCGTCGTCGGAGAGGACGGCGAACTGTCTGAAGCCCACGGCGTCGCCGGCCGCGAGCTTGATCGTGCTTTCGAGTTTGAGCGCGAATTTCTCCATCAGCATCGTCCCGTCGGCGCGGGTGAGATAAGTTCCGTCCTGACGGTAGAAGCCCTGGTCGAACCAGCGGGTCGGAGTATTGAGCTCGCTCAGAAACAATTTGTCCGCGATCTTCGTTCCGTACGTGAAGTACGCATTGATGTTCTCATAGAGCGGCTGTGAATCGTTCAAGTAGTATATGTCGCCCGAAAGGCCGTTCTGCGCCGTTACCGGGCCGCCGCCGAATGGGTCGCACACCGGGTTGGGATCCGGTGTGGGCGTGGGATTACCAGCTGTCGCACCGGTATCCGGCGCCGGCGCTTTTGAAAATTCGGCCTGAGAACAAGCAGCTACGACGGCCAACAGACCGAGCAAAAGCGAAAGGTGACGAAATCCGTCTCTCATAATCATAAGACTCTCCTGAGGGCGCATTAATCGCATCTGAAGCGCCTAACGCGCGCACTCAAGCTTAGAATTGCAAGCAGAGTGCCCCGATTCCCTCTTGAGAAGGCCCCGAATTGGGGTTAACTAAGGGAATTTCCTGGGAAACCGTGAAAAAGGGAGAAGCTCCATGCCGTCCTTCGACATCGTTTCAGAGCTCGATCTTCAAGAGGTCGACAACGCCATCAACACCGCCCGCAAAGAGGTGGAGTCCCGCTACGACCTCAAAGGCACCAGCTCCGAGATCAAGTGGGACAAAGACAAAAAAGAAATCACGCTCCAAGCGAACGACGACTCGAAAGTCGCGGTCGTGAAAGACATCCTCCAGTCGAAAATGCACAAGCGCGGAATCGACTTGCGCGCGATGAAGTTCGAAAAAATCGAGGCGATCGGCGGCATGCTCCGCAAACAAAAAATCACGCTCGTGCAGGGCATCGACAAGGAGATCGCGAAGGACATCACCAAGACCATTCGCGACTCCAAACTGAAAGTGCAGGCGCAGATTCAAGACGAAAAAATCCGCGTGACCGGCAAAAGCCGCGACGACCTTCAAGAGTGCATCGCGGTCGTGCGCAACTCAGGCGTAAAAGTGCCGCTGCAGTTCACGAACATGCGCGCGTGACGCCGCCGCCAAACGGCGGCCCGCGCAGCGCAGTCGGTCTCGGCCTCACCCGCGCGGCGGGTTGTCGAGAAGCCGCCTCAGCTCCCGCGTGAAGCGGCCGATCGACTCCGGCTCGCTTCCGAAAAACAAATACGGCTCGATCAGCTCGAGCTCGCCGAGCGCGGGCTTACCGTCGATCGAAAGCAGATCGATTCGCGCGAAGAGTAGCGGCGTTCCGAATTTCTCGAAGAGCCACTGATTCAAATCGTCGCCGAGTTTGCGAAATGCGGCCGGCGCGGGCTGCGCGCGGGTCGAGCCGCCGTATTCAGATTGCACGCGAAAGTCGCCCGCCTTCGGCGTTTTCAAGACGCTATGGCTGAAGCCCGAGCCGAAATACAAAAGCGACCACTCCCCTTCAGTTGCGATCTGCGAGATGAACGGCTGCACGAGCAGCTCCCCGCCCGCGAGCCAGCGCTCGAACACGCTTTGAAAGGCCGCCGCCTCGGCGCGCGGGACACGTTTCGTTCGGAGCGCCGAAGCCGAGATCGCGGGCTTCACGACGGCTTCGCTCCAGCCGTTGGCGTCCATGATGTGCGCGAGCTCGAGTCCTTGGCCCTGGCGCGCGAGGTGCGTCGGCACGATCGGGCAGCCCTGGGTTTCGAGCTCGAGAAGATACGCTTTGCTCGCGTTCCAGCGCACGACGCTCAATGGATTGTAAATGCGGCGAGCCTCCGCCTCGATGTCCTCGAGCCACGCCGCGAACTCGTCGAAGCGCTTGTGGTAATCCCAGATCGAGCGCATGACGAGGGCGCCGAACGCGTCCCACTCCACCGACGGATCCGACCAGACGGGCGTCTCGACGGCGAAGCCTTCCGTTTCGAGGTGAGCCTTCAAGAGACGGTCATCCTCGCTGAGTTCGGGCCAATCCTCCGCGGTGATCAGTGCGATGCGTTTGAGCTCATTCATGCTGCGATTGATTCTGCCGGATTCGGCGTGATTGTCCAGAGACGGGCGCCACAAAAACAAACGCGGCCATTGGAAGCCGCGCCGTAAATCCATCAATGATTTTAAAACCGTCAGTCTTCGATTTCCCCGGCGTCGCCATCGACGACTTCATCGGCACCAGGCCCGTCGGGCTGATCCTCGGGAGCTCCGAGATCTCCGGCGTCGGCGGCTTCAGGCGCGTCGCCGGTTTCGGACGCGACGTCACGTTGCGGCTCCTGATTCGCTTCCTCGGGAGCGGGCGGTGGCTCAGCCTTCGGTTTCGGCTTGGCCTTGGCTTTGGCGGCCTTCTTGTCGGCCTTCTTTTGCGCTTTGGCGGCTTTGGCCTGCTTCTTCACGGCCTTGGTGACTTTAGCCTTCGCGCTCTTTTTCTGTTTTTTGGTTCCTTCACCGGCGAAACCAGTGGCGGTCACGAACACGAACAATGCGGCGACGAGCATACTGACTAATCTCATGGGCACTCTCCTCCAAAGCCACAGTATGCGCCCGCGCACCCCTCGTCGTATACGAGACTGGCCTTTTCCAGCCGCCCGACTTTCGACGTGGCTCATAGCTTTCACCTATGAAGCCGATCACTTCTCTATATTATGCCAATGGTTCGAAGGTCGGTATGTTCACTCCCATCGGCGGCCGGGACTTCCGCGCCCGCGATATTTTTGGAGGTAAACATGAAACTAAATCGACGAGATCTCATGCTGAAATCACTCGGAGCCGTCGGCATCGCGGCTGCCGGAAGCGAGGCGCTCGCGCAAGCCGTTTGCGGCCTAACGCCCCAGCAACCCGAAGGGCCTTTTTATCCGATCGACAATCAGCTCGATAAAGACAACGACCTCACCCGCGTACAGGGCGCGGTGGCCCGGCCTCAAGGCCAGCTGATCTACGTGCGCGGCGTGGTCACCGACCAGAACTGCCTGCCCGTAGCGGGCGCGCTGGTCGAGATCTGGCAAGCGTGCCACACGGGCAAGTACAACCACAAAAGCGATCCGAACCCGGCGCCACTCGACCCGAATTTCCAGTATTGGGGCCAAGCGATCACCGACGCTCAAGGCCGCTACATGTTCAAGACGATTTTGCCTGGCGCGTATCCAGCCTCGAGCACGTGGATGCGCCCGCCGCACATTCATTACAAAATCTCGAAGCGCGCGTACGCCGAGCTGATCACGCAGCTCTACTTCAAGAACAATCCGCTCAACAACAAGGATCTGATCTTGAACGCGCTTCCAGCCGCTGAGCGCGCGAAGGTGATCGTCGAGCTCACGGCACCCGAGCAAGGCTACGACCCAGGCAGCAAAATCGCGACGTTCAACATCACGCTCAAGCGCCTCGCCTGATCAGCGGCCTATCTGGTTATTTGAACGTGGATTGAATGGCGTCGATCGTGACTTTAGAGGCGGCGGAGCGCTGGGCATCGGCGCGATAGACGAGGCAGATCTCGTCTTTGAACGTCGGAAGGCCGGCGCCCGCCTTTTTCAAGCCCAGCTCCGGAAGGCGCGTGGCCACCCGCTCGGGCAGAACGCCCACGCCGGCGCCTGAGGCGACGAGCGACGTGATGACTTCGAGATTCGAAGACGTCAGGCGCCGTTTGATGTCGAGCTTGCCGGCCTTTTTGAGCAGCGACTGCGTCTGGATGAGCTCGGCATCGCAAATCAGCACGGCATTTTCGCTTTTGAGATCGTTCACCGCCGTGCGCTCGGGACCGGTCCAGAAACCGACCTCGTCGTCGAGCAATTTTTTGATCACGAGATCCGGGTGTTTCACCGGGTTCACCACGATGCCGAAGTCGACTTTGAAACTGATGACGCTTTCGGTGACCTTGCGTGAGAGATCGTGCACGAGGCTGATCTCGATGCCAGGGTAGGCATCAAGAAGCCTCGGCAAAAACTGAGTCAGCGTGTACATTCCCACTGACGGATGGCAGCCGATGCAAAATCGCCCGCTCACCCGCTCCTCGTCTTCCATGACCGCGCTGCGAAGCCGGTCCCACTCCTCAAGAAGCGTGCGCGCCTGCGCGACGAAACGCTTGCCCGCGAGCGTAAGCTGAACGCCCGACTTGCTCCGTACGAGCAGGCTCGCGCCCATGGCGTCTTCAAGCCGCTGAATCGCGAGGCTCAGCGAGGGTTGACTGATGCCGAGGCGCTCGGAGGCGCGCGAGATATTCAGCGCATTCGCCACTTCGAGAAAATATTTGATTTCGGCGGAGCTCGGAAGATCGGCGGCCTTCATTTGACGATCTCGACCGAGGTATGAACTTCGTTGGCCGGCCAGACCCAAGCGCAATGCTTCTCGTATTTTTTCGGCGACAGTTTGTAAACGAGCCAGCCGAAGACGTCGATGGCCGAGCCGGAGAATTTGATTTCGTTTTTCAGCACTTTGAATTTGCCGGGGCCTAACACCATTTCGAAGAGCTGCGGAATCGAGCCGAGCGCGAAGTGATGAATGTGGGTAGGGTCACCCCAGCTCGCGTAGGAGCTGTAGTGCGGCGTGATGAAATCGATGCGCGCGCCGGGTTTTGCCACGCGGTACATCTCCCCGACAAGTGTCTCGAGGTTTCGGATATGTTCGATGACGTGCTGGCAACGAATATGCCGAAAATGATTTTCGGGGAGCGGCCAGGGCGCAGCATTCAGGTCGTGAACGTAGCCTACGCCAGGGTATTTCTTATGATCGATACCAACAGCACCGGGAAGACACTGAGGGCCGCAGCCCACGTCGAGTACGTCACTTTGGATCTTCATCGCTCCCCGTTCGCCCTGTTCGCCGGCCGGCACGCTTGCTTTTTCGGGAGCGCGCCCGGCGGGCTTCGTCTCGTTTAAACTCATTTGTTCAGCCTGTTCTTCACGAGCTCATCGACGACGCTGGGGTCGGCGAGGGTCGAGGTATCGCCCAGATTTTGATGCTCATTGGCCGCGATCTTGCGCAGAATACGCCGCATGATCTTGCCCGAGCGGGTCTTCGGAAGGCCCGGCGCCCACTGAATGAGATCGGGAGTGGCGATCGCGCTGATCTCTTTTCGCACGTGCTGCACGAGCTCTTTACGCAGCTCTTCGGTCGCTTCGACACCGGCCTTCAAAGTCACATACGCGTAAATGCCTTGGCCTTTGAGGTCGTGCGGGTAGCCGACTACCGCCGCTTCGGCCACTTTTTGGTGCGACACGAGCGCGCTCTCCACTTCGGCGGTGCCGATGCGGTGGCCCGACACGTTGATCACGTCGTCGACGCGGCCAGTGATCCAGTAGTAGCCGTCTTCGTCGCGTTTGCAGCCGTCGCCGGTGAAGTACTTCCCCGGATAGGCCGAAAAATAGGTCTGAACGAATCGCGCGTGATCTTTGTAGACCGTGCGCATCTGGCCGGGCCAGGAGTCGGTGATGCACAAGTTGCCCTCGCAGGCGCCATGCAGAACTTTTCCGTTGGCATCGACGATCTCGGGCTTCACGCCGAAAAACGGAAGCGTCGCCGAGCCGGGCTTCAAAGCCGTCGCGCCCGGGAGCGGGCTGATCAAAATACCGCCCGTCTCGGTCTGCCACCACGTATCGACGATGGGGCAGCGGCCGTCACCGACCACGCGATGATACCAAAGCCATGCCTCCGGATTGATCGGCTCGCCCACGCTTCCGAGAAGTCTTAGCGACGCGCGCGACGTCGACTTGACGTGCGCCTCGCCTTCGCGCATGAGCGCACGCAGCGCCGTCGGTGCCGTGTAGAAGATGTTCACTTTGTGTTTGTCGATCACCTGCCAAAAACGGGACGGCGTCGGGTACGTCGGAACACCTTCGAAAATCAGGCTCGTCGCGCCGTTTGAGAGCGGCCCGTACACGATGTAGCTATGCCCCGTCACCCAGCCCACGTCGGCCGTGCACCAGTAGATATCGCCGTCGTGATAATCGAAAACGTACTGATGGGTCATCGACACATGAACGAGATAACCGCCGGTCGTGTGCAAAACGCCTTTGGGTTTGTTCGTCGAGCCCGACGTGTAAAGAATGAAAAGCGGGTCTTCGGCGTCCATCGCCTCAGGCGCGCAGGTCGCCGGCATCTTCGCCGCCGCTTGCGCGTAGTCGACGTCGCGGCCTTCGACCCAACCGGTTTTGGCATGCGTGTGTTTAACGACGATCACCGATTTCACGTCGGGGCATTTCTCCAGCGCTTCGTCGGTGTTCGCCTTGAGCGGAACCTTCTTGCCTCCACGAAGGCCCTCATCCGCTGTGATGACGAAATGGCTTTCGCAATCGAGAATGCGCTCTGAAAGCGAATGCGGAGAAAATCCGCCGAACACCACCGAGTGAACGGCGCCGATGCGCGTGCACGCGAGCATGGCGTACACCGCCTCGGGAATCATCGGCATGTAAATGGTCACGCGATCGCCTTTGCGAACGCCTTGCGCTTTGAGCACGTTGGCGAAGCGGCAGACTTCATCGTGAAGCTTTTGATACGAGATGTGCTGATGCGGAGTTTTCGGGTCATCGGGCTCGAAGATGAGCGCGGTCTGGCTTGCGCGCTTCGGAAGATGGCGGTCTATACAGTTGGCGCTGACATTCAGCTTGGCGCCCTCGAACCAGCGGATGTGAACGTCGCCGTCATACGACGTGTCTTTCACTTTGGTCCATGGCTTGATCCAGTCGATGCGCTTGGCCTGCTCGGCCCAAAAGCCTTCGGGGTCTTTGATCGAGCGATCGTAAAGCGCGCGGTATTTGGCCTCGTCGATCCAGGCCTCTTTCTTGAACGAATCTGGAACGGAAATCAGAGTCGCCATCGCCACCTCCTCGAGCCTTCCGGGCGCGAAACGCCCGGAACGTTATGACAATGGCATCAGGTACTTACGATGTCCACTTCGGGTTATTCAGGCTTCCCAAGCGGAGGTGTGCGGTCGCGTCAAAAACTTTCGGGCCAGTGATAATTGTATTTTACGACTTCGGGCTGACGCGTCTTCTGAAGGACCGCCTGCATGACGACGTACTGGCCATTTCGCCGAAAGGTGTAGCGGGCAGTGCCCTCTCTGTCTTTGAAAGAAAACACGAGGCCGGCGGGCGTCTCCTCGATTAAATAGGAGTCGAAACTGTCATAAGCCTGCGCAAGGCTAGCGTTTTGACTCTTCAACGACTCCACGCACGTCGCCGGAGCGTACGAACACCAGATGATCGCGACGAACTCTTTCACTTGCGTCTCGCCGCTTGAGGGCGGAAACAACGGGCCGCCTCCAGTCGTCGGCGGGGTGACGACCTTTTTTAAGACGAGAGGAGCTTGGAATATCCAGGCGCCCCTGGCTAACTCGCCGGCCTTCGTATCGGGGAATACATCGACATTTAGGCTGACCAGACCCGACTTCGCCTTCATCATTCCAGGCAGCGTCGGAATTTCTGAGAGCTTCATCGCGGTCCCTTTTTCAAAAACGCTCTTGAGGACGGCGAATGGGCTCTCACCGGCCCCGAGCGCACGATAAACATCTTGCTCACCGGCCTGAGCCGCGAACGAAAGCGACATGAACAAAGCGAATACGATCCGCATCATATAAACTCCCTGTGGTTGGTGATTGTGACGCGGGGACCTTATCATGACCCGGGCGCCGAGAGTTGGGCTGCTCGATGAATTGAAACATTTTTAGGCGCGATCGCGGCGGCCCGCTCAAGCGAGCTCTTTACGGCAAAGCACCTGAAGGCGCTCAAACACGCTTTGCTTCACGACGTCGTTTTTTACCGACAAGAAAACCGGCTGCGCCACAGGGCGCCACGAAGTGACGGGCACGATCATGAGCTCTCCGCGCTGCAGGTACGGGCGGACCGCGAGCTCGGGCACGAACGCCAAGTGATCGCTCTGCCGCACGATTTCGGCGGCGGCCGCGGCGGTCGTCGTCTCGACTCCGCGGACGCGTTTCGCCATCGGGAGCGGACACTGATCGCTTCCGTAGCGGAAGCCCTCTTGGGTCCAATAAACCGGAAATACGAACGGGTATTTGGCCACTTCACGAGCGCCGGGTTTTTCAAAAACCGGATGATCTTTGCGCGCGCATAAATGCCAGCGCAGGTAACCGACCTGCTCCGACGACCACGTTCGCGGCCAGTCGAGCTCCTGCGTGTGAACGCAAACCTGAAAAGCCCCCCGAAGCGCCACCGGCACGAACTGCGCGG
>DASUEL010000582.1:0-4943 GCA_036275095.1 Bdellovibrionales bacterium | reverse complement strand
AGCCCCAATTGCTCGAGCCGTGCCCGGGCCTGGTTCATTTTTTCGCTGAGGCTGAAAAACAACGAGCTCATGCGGAAAGCCATTCTCCCACTAAGGCCCTCGTCCCGCAATATGGGCCGGGTGCGGACCTCACATCAATGTCAAAAATCCACGAAATGCCCGGAAATCTCAAGTCGATTGTCGGTTGTGCAACCACTCCAGTGCCTTGACCGCCTCGGTGAAAAGCCTGGTCGGAATCGCGAGGTTCGCGAACTTCAGATAAAAGTTGCCCATCATGCGGCTGATGGGATCGAGGTGAGTCAGAATCGCCAGCGCCGCAAACGCATCGCTGATCTCTTCGGAGGCGTAGACTTTGCGCGTGTCGGAAGTCAGGGGCAGGGCGCCGCGCAGATCGAGAAGCACGGAAAGCTTCTGGCCGCCGGCGAGTTTAATCGCGGCTTCGAGGTTCTCGCGGGCTTTTTCGGGTGTTTGCTCGATCCCCGGTGTGATTTCAACGTAGATGATTCCATCGCTGCGCCTCTTCATGCGCGCAACCGGCGTGACCATCCAATCTGATTCTAGCGAAATCGGAGTCATAGTCGTTATGTCCCAAGTATACGAAACTCCGCGGCCGTTTTGGGGTGGACGTTTGGCGTCATTGACCGATTTTTAGGAAGAATTAACTTACCACTCTGAATTTTGGCTCGGAGGAGACAATGAAAAGCAATGCTTGGCGCTCGTATGCTTTAGCCGTCGGAATCGCTCTGACACTCAGGTGGGGCGCGGTCGAAGCCTATGTCGTCCCATCGGGAAGCATGATACCGACGCTGATGGTGAACGATCATATTTTCGTGAATAAGGCGGCCTACGGGGTTCGCGTTCCGTTCAGCCGGAAGTGGCTGATGCGATACGGGACTCCCGCGCGCGGCGAGGTCATCGTTTTTCGCTCGCCCGAGCCCGAAGGCCTCACACTCGTCAAACGTGTGGTGGGAGTGGCTGGCGACCGGGTCGAGTATGACGGACGAATCCTGACACTCAACGGAGCAGCCGTCCCAGCCGTGCCGAGCGGTGGGGAGTCGCTCAGCCGCGTCCCTAGCGGAGCGCTCGAGGAAGCCAAGGGCGACCATGTCGAGCTCGTCGAGGCGCTCCCTGGCCGGACGCACGCGGTGATCCAACGCTCCTTTGCCGCAAGTATGGCTTTGGAGGCGTTCACGGTTCCCCCTGGGCATGTGTTCGTGATGGGTGATCACCGCGACAACTCGCGCGACTCGCGCGCGTGGGGCGTCGTTCCGGTCGAAAACTTGTACGGCCGGGCCGAGCTCGTTTGGCTCGCGTGTGAGCGCAAGATTCCCGTCGCGGAAGTTTTCTGCGATCCGCTCAAGATGAGCTGGGACCGGCTCGGAGAGCCGGTCCGATAAGTTTCACGCGCTTACGGGCAGCTGGAGCCGCTGCCGACGGGTATCAGGTCGCTCGTGACCTCACCGTTGTCGCTCGTTCCGTGAAACAATGTTTGAGGGTTCGCGGGTTGCGGCCATGAACCGTAGATGTCGTAAATGTTCCAGCGGTTGCCGGTGCGGTACGCGATCGCATCGGAGCCCCAGCGGAAGGGATTCGACGGAGGCAGGCTTGGATGGGCGAGAGCGCGTCCCACATCATGGCCGTTGTGCCGGAGAATATTGATGACCACCGTGTTCATGTTGTACGCGATCGCGCGATCTTCGGCATTGAAGAACTCGAGGCGATTGCGGCGCACCCATTCGGCGGCTTCGCGAATCGCGCCGTTCTCGTCACGTGCGCCCAGCCGCGCGTAACAGGTGCCGTTCGGAGCCGGCGGTTGCACGGGTTGCGGCTGCGGCTGCGGTTGCGGATTGCCGCCGCCGAGGGCGGGGCCGGGGCTTCCATTCGGAAATTGCAGCGCGATCGTGAAAGTTTCCCACGGGCCGATACGTGAGCGATTGGCGTTTACGATTCCGCCGCCGCCCTCTTCAGCAACGACGAACATACCGTTCGCCGCTTGGAGCGCGACCGCGTCGCCCGATTGAACGGGACCGTTGCGAGTCATATTGATGAGCGTGAAGATTTCCCAAGCCGCGCGCCACGGGCGGTTGGCGTTGACGACGTCGCCGCCGCCTCTTTCGGCGACCATGTAGCGGCCGATGGCCGAGCGAAGCGCGATTTTATCGTTATTCTCGAGAAGCCCGCCATTGAGGTCCACCAAATGCCAGCGCGACCAACCGTTCGATTCCGTTCCGACCGCGCCGACGCGGCCGTTCCAGCCTGACCGCAGGTACTGGCCGTTCGACGCGCGAAACTTGAGAACCTGCCGGGTCATGTGCGCATCCGGCGTGAAGGTGATGTTCTTGTTCGTGAGCTCGTCATCGGCATCGTACGCTGGCTTCATGCCTTCGTTGAAAGAGCCGCACGCTCCTAAAATCAGCGAAATAAGTACGGCGACCAGCAGGGCGCCATGGGTGATTTTCATAACACTTCTCCCTGTTTGCTCCGGCCCTCCTAGGCTGGAGCTCCTTGAACTTAATGTGCAACCGTGCCAGGGGGGTTCAACGGGGCTCAGATTGTGCAAGCACTGAAGCCGAAGCGCGCGGGCGCCGAAAACACCGGGCAATTCAATCACTTAAAGTGTCTACCCAGAGACGTAGAAGTGACCAATTCGGGACGCAAAAACGCGCCTAAGTTGTTTAAAACTCCAGTGAAAATTGTCTCTGGAGCTCAGTCTCAGGTTCTCTCCCGCCGCCGCGCGGATTATATTCGCGCGTAAATCGATTTCTTGAAGGAGCTCCCTATGAACCTGATTCTTAATCTTTTGGCCGCCGCTCTCCCGATCGTTTTCACGAGTGCCGCTTTTGCCGGCGTTTGCGGTAACAGTCCCGAGTATGCGTGCAACGTTCTCCCGCGTGGCGGAAAAGACGTCGGCCGCATCACGCTTTGCGGAAATCCCGTGTCGAATGAGTACACTGCGATTCTCGTTCGCGGTGAGCCGCAGGCCGTGCGCCCCGGCGCGACGTCGCCCGTTTACCAGTACCTTTTCGATCGCCGCACCGGCGCTCCCACGCTCGCGATCGAAACCGTAAATCCGTTCGACAGCTATGACTGGTTCGAGATGTCGGTTTATGGCGCCGATCACATCGTGCTCGGGAGCCGGCGAATCGCCCGCTACCGCTGCGAACGCGCGACGAACTGAGTTCAAAACCGCGGCGAACGCGTGTAAGGTGGGTGCGTGACTGCGCCCACCTTCGGAATCCATTGGTTCAGACGCGACCTTCGCCTTTCTGATAACCCCGCGCTGCTTTGGTCACTACGTGAGCATCAAGGCCGAGTGCTCGGTCTTTTCATATTCGATTCGCGTTTTTTGGCGCGGCCCGATTTTTCTCCGGATCGATTTGCGTTTTTTCTCTCGGCATTGAGCGCGTTGAAAGCCGAACTGCGCGAGGCCGGGGGCGACCTCCTCGTGCTCGATGGCGGGCCCGAAACTGCCTTCGCGCGCCTTTTCGAAGCAGTGAACGCAAAGGGCCGTATGCGGGCGGTGACCGTCAGCTTCAATCGCGATTATGAGCCGTTTGCCCGCATGCGCGATACCCGCGCGGCGAAACTGCTCGCCGAAAAATACGGAGTAACCGTGCATCACGAGCGGGATCATCTCCTGCTGGAGCCGCATGAGGTTCTGAAAGACGACGGTGAGCCATATCGGGTCTTCACTCCCTATTCACGCGCGTGGTGGGCGAAGTTTAGGACTTCGTCGGTTCAAGCCCGCATCCGGCAAAAAGAAAATGCGCCCGCTCCAACACTGACACTCGCGCAAGTTTTCGGAGCAACGTCGCCACTCACCGACATGCTGGAGGAGTTCGGTTCGGCAAACGCGCCGAAGGTGCGAGTGCCGATTCCCCTTGCTGGCGAGCGCGAAGCTCGCAAGCAGGTGAGGGCATTCAAAAAGAGGCTCGAAGCTTATGCGACCGAGCGCGATTTGCCCGCGCTGGACGGGACATCGAGGCTTTCGATTTTCTTGAAGAACGGCTCTTTGACGCCGGCCCAAATCATCGCCGCACTTGAGCTCGACCGCCCCATGCTAAAAGCGGGCGCAGGGCCCGCCGTGTTTCTCAAAGAGCTGGTATGGCGCGAGTTCTATTATTCAATTCTCTATCACTTTCCCAATGTCGAGAACGAGGCGTTCAACGGGAAGTTCCGGTCGATCGATTGGCCGAACGACGAAGCGCTGTTTGCCGCCTGGCGCGAAGGACAGACCGGATTTCCGATCGTCGACGCGGGCATGCGCCAGCTGAATCAAACGGGTTGGATGCACAATCGGGTGCGCATGATTGTGGCGTCGTTTCTCGTGAAGGACCTGCTCATCGATTGGCGCTGGGGCGAGCGCCACTTCATGAACCGGCTGCTCGACGGCGATCTGGCCGCGAACAACGGCGGCTGGCAGTGGTCGGCCTCGACCGGGTGCGACTCGCAGCCGTACTTTCGAATCTTCAATCCGGCCTTGCAGAGCAAGCGCTTCGATCCCGATGGCACATATATCAGGCGGTATGTGCCGGAGCTTGCGCGGGCGAGCGCGAAGGAGATTCACGCGCCGAAAAATCCAGCTCGGGAGTTCGGCTATCGCGAGCCGATCGTAGACCACTCCTTAAGACGCGAAAAGGCGCTGGCGCTCTTCAAGAACGCTTGAGCCGCCCTCATTCCTCCAGCGCGGCTTGCTCTTTCTTGAGGTCGAACATTTCGTCACGCAGCTTTTTTTGCTCGTTCCTGGACTGAACGATTTTTCGGTCGAGCGAATCGAGATCCCACTGCATATTGCGCTTTTGGTTCTCGAGATTAGGGTCTTCGACGGTGCGAAGCTCCGTCGAGTGGGATCCGTCGGCGTTGGTCTTCGTCACGAACTCCTGACGCTTGGGCGCTGAGAGCAGAAGCGAAAGCTCGTGCGACTTGCGGCGGCGCTCGGTGTC
>DASUEL010000581.1:0-4629 GCA_036275095.1 Bdellovibrionales bacterium | reverse complement strand
CCGAGTGAGATTCTCATTCAAAGCCATTTTCATGAGCGGCATCTTGAGTCGTTCGAGCGCGCCGTGCGTGACGAAATGGTTTATCCGTGTTTCTGCTCCCGCAAAGAGGTCGTCGAAGGGCTTGCTTCCGCGCCCCACGGTCCGATGACGGTCTATACGGGCCGCTGCCGCGGATTGCGCGCGGACGAGTGGCCTGCCTATGATCGGCCGACGCTCGCGTGGCGTTTCAAGCTGAACCCTTCCGATCCCACCCAGGATTTCGTGGTTGCTCGCACGGCCGCGCCCGGCGCGCTTGCGAGCTGGTCGCCCCGCGAGGGTTTCGCGCCCGCGTACCAATGGGCGTGCGCGGTCGACGACTACGACGGACGGTATACGCTGCTCGTTCGCGCATTTGATTTGCTGGATTCGGCCGCCCAACAGCGCGGAATTCAGTCGTGGCTCGCGTCCAACGCGAACGCGCCCGTCAGGCACCCGGCCGTTTTTCACACGGCGCTCATCGTGAACGACGATTCAAGCCGTTTGGAGAAGCGCACCAAAGGCGTGACGCTCGCTGAACTGATAGCACGCGGCCTGACTGAAAAAACCATCATCGAAAAGTTCGAGTCCACATTTCATATCGACCGGTACCAATTCGCTCCGGGCGCCATTTTCGGCGAAGACCGCCGCCAAATGACTCTCAGCGAGCTCGGCTTCTGAGCCGCGCAGGCTTCGGGCCGCGGGCTTCCGCGACGGCTCTCGACGTTGCCCGCGCGTAGAATCGCCGGCGCCTTGTCGGTTTTTCAATTTTACGAAATCTTCACACTCACGAAATACGAACCCCAGATGGCGCCGATAGCCTGAATGGCAAGGAGAAACAACGTGAAAACACTCGTTATCATCATGCTCGGATTGCTTTTGAATGCGTGCGCTCTCTTTCAAGAAAAGAAAACGTCGATGGAAGTGAGTGAACGCCTGCCGGCCGCCGAAGGCCAGCTGCGCGCGGACGGCACCGATAACGACAACACCAAAATCGAGCTGATGGTGAAGCACCTGGCGACTCCCGAGAAGCTAGAGCCCGACGCCACGACATACATGGTTTGGGCCCGCCCGTCCGCGGGCGCGCCGGCACAGCCGCTTGGGGCCCTCAAAGTCGACGACGATCTCAACGCAAAACTTGAAACGGTGACGCCTCTCAAGAACTTCGAGTTATTCATCACGGCCGAGGATTCACCTCTGGTGACCGATCCCACGGGCGAAGCCCTGTTGTGGACGAACATTAACCGCGAATAACAAGGAGCCATAAATGAAGAAGCATCTGATCTTCGCGCTTTTCGCGCTGGTACTCGGCGCTTGCTCAGGCGACGACGCGCAGGAGGCCTTGAAAAACCCCGAGCTCATTCAGCTAGGCACGGTTCACGAAGAAAAAGTACAGCCCGGTCTCATTCGGGTTCTCGGCGGGTATGAGCGTGACTCATTCGCGTTCTCAGGCAACGACGTCATCAAGACAGTCGACGTCTACCCGACGGAAACCGCCACCAGCGCGGCACTGACGATTTTCTATCGGGGAACTTACAAACGCGGCAACGACATCGGCGGAGAAACCTTCGAAATCGATCTGAGCTACGGCTCAGTTGAAGTCGTCGCGCGCACCGAGGACGCTCTCAAGCTTCTCAACAGCCTCACCTTTTGCGGCAAAAACGACTTCGTGCTCGGACAAGCCGCCAATTTGACCAACAATGCGAACGATCCGCTCTGTCCGCTCGACGATCTTCCGATGACCGTTTATGACATTTACAAGATCGAGGGTGAGCGCGTGTTCTTCGGAAAAGGTGACAAGACCCGCGCCGACGCCCGCCCGCGCGAGCTCGATCGGGACAATCCGTTCATTAAGCGTTAACGGGCCTCCGGATCGCGCACCAGGAACGCAAGCGCCAGCGTCGCGGCAAACGCGAGGCTGGCGCCCATCAAGAACGCGTAGTGGGAGCCGAAGCTCTGCCAGATCAAACCGAAAACCAAGCTTGCGGGCAACGCACCCGCCGCGATGAACAGGTGAAAGAAGCCGAAGGCGACTCCCTTCGTGGCGCGTTTCGATTGAATCACGACGAGTGACCTCTCCGCCGGCTCAGTGAGGCCGAAGTAAATTCCGTAAAGCAAAAACAACCCGACCAAGATGTTTTCATCCGTGACGTACGCGAAAGCGACATAGATACACGCGTAGAACAGCCAGCCCGCGCACAGTACGTTTTTCGGCTTGAAGCGGTCGCTCCAGACTCCACCCAGGTACGTCGAGCTCATTTTGACCGCGCTATGAACGGCCCAAAGACCGGCGACCCAAGCTTGCGGAACACCCGCCTCACCGAGCTTCAAAAGAAAGAAGGCGTCAGTGGCGTTTCCCAAGGTGAACAGTAGGACCACAAAAAGATATCTCTTAAAGTCGGCCGGTAGCGCTTTCCAGCTCGTCGCCTTCAGGGCCACGGCTTCGGCGCGCCCGTCGGGATTCACGCGCGCGGGCTCGCGAACCCAGTAGACCAGCACCACCATACATAGCGCCGCCGGAACGGCCGCGAACAAAAATGTCTCACGCAACGAAAAGCCCACGCCGAGCAAAACCGCCGCCGCGAGCGGGCCGATGACGGCGCCCGCATGGTCCATCGCGCGATGAAACCCGTAGGCGCGGCCGCGATTGTGGTCGTTTGTCAGATCGGCGATTAAAGCATCACGTGGAGACGTGCGTATGCCTTTGCCGATGCGGTCGAGAAATCGAAGAACCAGCACGTGGGGCCACGCTTGCGCCAAACCGATGAGCGGTCGCGAAAGGCTCGATAGCGAGTAGCCCGCGACGACGAAGGGCTTCTTTCGCCCGGCTTCGTCGGACCAGCGCCCGGAAATAAACTTGAAAAACGCGGCGGTCGCTTCGGCGATGCCCTCGATGATACCCAACGCCGCCGGCCCCGCGCCGAGGGTTTGCGACAAGAACAACGGCAAAAGCGGATAAATCATTTCGCTCGAGAAGTCGGTCAGAAAGCTGACCAGGCCGAGCCCCAGGATCGTGGGATGCAGCGCTCTCATGCCCTGAGCTTCGCGGCCAGCTCTACCAGCCGGGCCGCGACTTTGTCGACCGCCGCCTGCGTTTTCGGATCTTTGAGCCGGCCTTCATCGTCGAACGCTTCGTTTGCTTTTGAAACCGCCTGCTGCTCGGGGATCACGAGAGTTTTTATGTTACCCAACATCGCACGGAGGTGGACGAGTCCTCGCAAGCCACCGAGCGCTCCGGGAGAAGCGCTCATCAATGCCGCGATCTTTCCGTCGTAAGCGGCGAGCGCCGGCTCGCCGGGCGAAGAACGTGAAGCCCAGTCGAGCGCGTTTTTCAAAGTGCCCGGAATCGAGCTGTTGTACTCGGGCGAAACGATCAGAAATCCGTCGTGGCTCTTCATCAGCTCTTTGAAGCGGAGGGCCGGCTCGGGAATCCCCTCTGACGCCTCGAGATCGCCGTCGTAAAGCGGCATCGGAAATTCGTTGAGCTCGATGTGGGTGACTTGCGCACCGGCCTTTCGAACGGATTCTGCGGCGATGCGGGCGAGTTTTTTATTGAAAGAGCCGCGCCTCAAGGATCCGGCGAACACAAGGATTTTTGGTGGTGTACTGTTCGGCATTGCTCCTCTATAGTGTTCAGTACCCTCAATGTAAAGGAGAGAACCGTGCGAGATCTCAAGGCGCGGCTGGAGCCCCGCATTCAAGAGTTGCGCGGAAAGTACGAGCGCTTCTTGCCTGCCGCGTTCTTCATCTTCGGTTTAGTCTTCGATATTGCGACGACCGATCGCATCGATCACTGGCTGACGCTCATTCAGCAGGCCGTTTATCTCGTCATTATCGGGTCGCTTTTGGTGTTCGAAGTTCTCGAGACGCGCGGGCCGCTCCCGCTTCCCGAATGGCTGCGTAAAGCCTGGAAGTACCGCGACGAGGCGACGCACTTTTTGTTCGGAAGCCTGCTCAGCACCTTCGTCATATTTTATTTCAAAAGCGCCTCGATATTGAATTCGTTCTTGTTTTTGACGGTTATTGCAGTGCTGCTGGTCTTGAACGAGCTCGAACGCTTCAAAAGCCTCGGTCTGCTCATCCGCTTCGCTCTCTACAGCCTTTGCCTGATTTCGTATTTCGCTTATCTCGTTCCGATTCTTCTTGGTTTTGTGGGCCTGATTCCGTTCGTTCTGGCTTTCGCGCTCTCCGCACTCGTGTTTTGGGGATTGTTCAAGCTACTCTTGGCCAAAACCGTCGATCGGACGCTGCTCCTCGAGCGCATCATCAAGCCGGCGGCCGCGGTCCAAGCGGTGATACTCGTGCTTTATGTCTTTCAGCTGATTCCACCCGTGCCGGTTTCGCTCAAGTACATCGGCATCTATCACAAGGTCGAAAAACGCGATGGCCGTTTCGCGCTCGATTACGAGCGCCCGTGGTGGAAGTTCTGGCAAAACGGCGCGCAGACCTTTCATGCGAGGCCCGGCGACAAAATCTATTGCTTCGTTCAAATCTTCTCGCCAACCGGCTTCAAAGATCAGGTGAAGATCCGCTGGCTCTATAAAGACAAGCGCGGCTGGCAATCATGGGACGCGATTCCGCTCGATATTTCAGGGGGGCGCGAAGAAGGCTTTC
>DASUEL010000580.1:0-6289 GCA_036275095.1 Bdellovibrionales bacterium | reverse complement strand
CGTGAAAAACGTGAGACTACGCGAGCCGAAACCCGCGCTCAAAGAAGCTCACCGGGCCGCGACTCTCGAAGATCTGACTGTCGACATTCCGCTCAGCACGTCCGATTATTATTTGTGGCAATGGTCGAAGCTCATCGAGTCGGCGCAGTTCAAACCGAGAAACGGCGCCGACCCCAAGGCCGCGCAAGAGCTTTATCAGCTCGCTGCGAGCGAGCCGCGGCTCGATCAGGGCTCGGACGAACTTCTCGAGCGCTCGGCTTTCACGGCGCAGATGGCCGGACAAATCAAGGCGGCGCACCCGAAGCTCGCGCCACTCGTCACGTCGGCGGGCTACAAACAGCTGCTCGGGGCGATCGACCGGCTCGAAAAACAAGTCGAAGAAAACGATCAGCTCTGGGAGGAGCTTGAAGACGAATGGAACACGCTCGTGAAAACCGAAGTGTACCCCGTCTGGAAGAAGGCTTTCGAAGCGGGCCATGATCTCGGCCTTTCGGAGCTCGAGGGTCGTCTCGAGGCGCAGTTGTTCGGCAAGCATGAAGGAGAGCTCGAGCACGATTTCGGCTGGTGGGGTACCATCACCGACATTTCAATCATGACTCTATCAGTGAAAACCATACGCGCGCCCAAAGAAGCCGAGGCGCTTTCCGAGTATCTGGCGACCCGTAATGAGCGCATTCGCCGCTGGCTTATCGCGTACGACCCGGCCAAAGCCGTTCTCGTTGGCCGCCTCGAGCAGATCGAAAAAGCTCAGGCGCAGCTGAACGACGAGAGCGACCTTCTCCAGAAACAGCACGGCTTGCTCCGCCGTCTCGCCATTTATCGCGCCATCGGGGCCGCATGGCTCGTCCTCGAAAGGCTGGACGATCAAAAGGCACTTTCCGACGTAAAAGCCCTCCTCGCTTGCGAGGATGCCAAACTCTAAAAATACGCGCACGGGCCCGCGCAGCTGACCGTGAAAGATTCGCTTAGCGGTGCCGTTCGCCGTCACGCCCCAGGTTACGGTCCAAATGTAATACCTCGTGTCCAAGTTGAAAAAAGCGCCGCCCCCGTGAGCCCGCGAGCAACTTAACAGTTCGCCGCGCGGTATGAATCATGCTCATGGACCTCCGCGAACGATTTGTAGGAGGAACCATGAAATCACCGAATCCGTCCCGGATTATGCTCGCGCTCGCGCTCGCGTCTTCGCTGGCTCTTACGGCCTGCGGCGGCTCCAGCGGCGGCGGAAGCAGCAACCCACCCGACGAAAAAGTCACGCCGGGTGAAGACACGAACACGAACAATCAGCTTTATGGCACCTGGGAGGCCAACCCCCAGTATAGCCAGGGCATCCAATTCACGCTTCGCATGCGGTTCGAAAAAGGTCTCATGACCGTATCGAACACCTGCTCGTCCGGCGGCCAAGAGGTCACGGCCTCTAAAGTCGTGTCGGCGAGAATCACCTCGAGCACGATCACCGTCGGAACCTCGTCGAAAGTCGAGAAGAAGGTGAACGTCAACGGCAACGAGCTAAAGTGCTCGCTTCAAGTCACCGGCGGCACGTTCCGTTGGGAGGCGACGGGCGACAGCCTGCTCGTAAGCATGAACACTCAGTCACAGCGTCTGCGCCGCATCGAGCGCTCGCCGTATCCCGACGAGAGCGCGAGCTCGCGCCCCGTGCCGCGCCCGGCTCCATCTGAAAATGGCGGAACAAGTGGCGGCGGTACCGGCTCAAGCTCAAATTCAGCCGGCGATGTTTATGCCGATCTAGGCTCGACCGATCCCGACGTGGACCCGCGCCTTTTCGGCGATTGGAAGCTTCCGAGCCAGACGGTTCAGGGCATCACTCTTGACCCGACAATCACGATTTCAAAGGGCAAAGTCACGGCCTCCGTGCGCTGCTCGCGCGACGGAAACAAAGCTACGGCCCGCGCGTCCGGCGCCGCCCGAATCAGCCGTGACCGCATCGAAGTAGTCGCCGGCGAAAAAATCACGCAAGTCGATGGCGCGCTCACTTGCTACGCGACCGTCGAAAAGAAGACGATCGAATATCGCGTGATTTCGGATTCGCAGCTCGAGCTTTCAGGCGACGGCCAAACGCTCGTGCTGAACCGCGCTGATTAATTGATTCGCTTATGACTGCCAGCCTCGTGTTGACGAGGCTTGCAATAGGAGTCTCTTTCGCGGGAGATTCTTTCGGGCCGGATCCGCCGCCAGCAACAGGGCGGCGGATCCGGCTTTTTTTTTGCCGTGAAATCCCAGCCCCTCGCCGCACGTTCATTTTCATTTAGTTCTCGACAATCAATTTGGTTTCACTTCAAAATATAAGCTCATCGTGAGGGACAACATGAAAAAACTCCTGCTCAGAGGCGCAGCGGCACTGGCCGTGTTTGTCGCCGCGCTCGTTGGATTCGTTTACTTTCAGTTTTCACAGCTGATGGCCAAAGAGTATAAGCGGCCCGAGTTCACCATCAGCGACGAGGTCGCGGCGGCCGACCTCGAGCTCGGTAAGCGCATTTACGGCGTGCGCGCCGGCTGCGTCGACTGCCACGGCGAGGATCTCGCCGGCAAGATGGTCATCGACGACCCGGCGATGGGCGTTATACACGGCGCGAACATCACGCCTTATAAGCTCAGCAATTGGAGCGACGAGGATATCGCCGCCATCATTCGTTACGGCGTTCACAAAGACGGCCGATCGGCCCGCGGCATGCCGTCTTTCGATTATGAAAACATGAGCAAATCCGACATCGCGGCGCTCATCAAATACGTGCGCAGCGTTCCGCCCGTCGAGAAAGAGAGCCACCAGAACACGTATGGCCCGGTCGGCCGCGCGCTCACGGTCTTCGGTCAGCTGCCGCTCCTGGTCCCTGCAAGTCACATCGACCAAACCAAAGGTTTCGGTGAAAAACCCGCGGAAGGCCCCACTTATGAGTTCGGAAAGTACCTGGCCAACAGCTGCGTGGGCTGCCATGGCAGCGAGTATCGCGGGGGCCCGATCCCGGGCGGCGACCCAAAATGGCCGCCGGCCTCCGACATACGCCTTGGCGCGAATGCGAAGTACAATGAGGAGTCCTTTCGCCAGATGATCGCGACGGGAATTTCACCGGTGACCAATCTGCCGATCAAACCGCCCATGCCGGTCGCGCTGCTCAAGCAGATGAACGATACCGAGATCAAAGCGCTTTGGGAGTTCTTCAAGACGCTCAAATGACCGTGCGAAAGAATCCAGTGCGTGTAAGCCAAAAAAAACGCCGCGAAGTTCGCGGCGTTTTTTCTTCGAGTCAACCAGTGACTCGGCTTTGTTCGGAACGAACTATGAGGCCGCCGGCGCATCAACGGCAAGCACTTCTTTGATCGCCCGTTTCAGCTCCTCTTTCGGCAAAGCGCCGGTCGCCATCGTCGGCAGGCCTTCTTTCGGAACGAATAAGAGGCTCGGAATACTGCGGATTTGAAACAAACCCGCGAGCTCCGGCGAAGCCTCGGTGTCGACCTTGAAGATCTGGACTTTGCCCTGATACTCCTTCGAGAGCTCTTCCAAAACGGGCGCCAAGCGGCGGCAAGGCCCGCACCAGTCGGCATAGAAATCAATGATGGCGGGCGTGTCACCGTTGAATTTCCAGTCTTTCTCGGCTTCGTAATTGAAAACTTTTGTTTTGAACGTTTCGTTGTTCAGTGTTTCCATGCTCGTTCCTTTCACGGGCTACCCACCCGGTTCATAAACATTATTATATTATTATATTGTAATATGTCAACTCCGGCGCTATATTGATTTTGGAGCGAAACGACGTATGCCCGCGAAACCCATATCGATTTCGAAACTAAAAGATAGCTGTGAGGATGTTTCGGCCTTGCTTCGGGCCCTCTCTCACCCGGGCCGGCTTTTGGTGCTGGACCATCTTCTGCAAGGCGAGAAAACCGTGTCGGAGCTTCAGGAACTCTGCGGAATCTCGCAGTCGCAGCTCTCGCAGTTTCTCGGCCGCATGAAGCTCGAAGGCCTTGTTGCGTGCGAGAAGAAGGGCCGCTTCTGCTACTATCGCACGGCCAGCCCCAAGGTGAGCCGGCTCATCACAGCCATCAATTCCATTTACTGCAAATGAGGTCCGCATGTCAGACACGAACGGCACCCCACCCGCCACTCGAGAGATTCAGGCCTTCAAAGTACGCGCATTCGTCGACGACTCCGGCCGAGGCGGAAACCCCGCGGGCGTGGTGCTCGCGGCCGACCAGCTCAGCAGCCGCCAAAAACAAGCGGTGGCCGCGCGATTGGGTTTAAGCGAAACGGCGTTCTTTTCGCTCAAGAATAAACACGTGCGTTTCTTCACGCCGACGCGGGAGATTCCGTTTTGCGGGCACGCGACGGTCGCGACGTTTTCGCTTCTCGCCTCGAAAAAAATTCTGCCGAAGCTTCCGATGAGCATGTCGGTGCAAATGGGCGGCGGCTGGCGCGACATCATCATCGACGACGATGGAGTCGCCCTCCAGCAAGACGTCGAGCTCGTCCGCCCGCTCGATGCGCAAGCGCTCGAAGAGGCGCGCCAGACGTTTCAAAACGGAGGCGCCGTCAGGTTCGGCGGGCTCGTCGACAACGGCGTGAAATTTTTCGTGCTCGAGCTTGAAAGCGCCGCGGGCCTGCGGGAGCTCAAACCCGACTTCGAAAAAATCGACCGGCTCAGCCGGGCGCACGAGCTCGTCGGCTATTACCTGTATTTCAAAGACGGCGATAAAATCGAAGCGCGCATGTTCGCGCCCGCCTACGGCATCAACGAAGAGTCCGCGACCGGAATGGGCGCGGGCGCGCTGGCGGCATGGCTGAACTGGCGTGATGAGAGCACCGATTTCACGATTTTGCAGGGCGCGGCCATGACGCCACCTTCGCCGTCAATTCTGCATACGCACGTCTTACGCTCCGGCTTCAAAACCGAAGTGTGGGTCAAAGGCCGCGCGGTCGTCGACAGCGTCGAGACCGTCGCCGTTCCCTAAAGTTGTTCGAAATTTCGCAGACGGCTGAAGCTTCTTCGATACTCGGTGCCGAAAATCAGAGCACTGATCGGAGGAATCATGGACAACGAAAAAACCAAAACGCCCGATATCATTCAGGCCTCGAACGAGGCCGCCAATCGCGATAATAAGTACGAACATCCCGGAACCTTCAAAAAGGCATGGGATCGCCCGCTCAACCTCGACAAGGGCTCGCACGATCCGCTCACGATCGCGCGCATGACGGACCACAACGTACGGGGCCGGAGCCACAACGACGACGACGAGCACGATTGAGCCCGAGCGGCGTTCATGCCACCTACGTTAGGTGGGTGGCACGACGTCGTTTGGGAACTCGGTCTTTCTTGGAGCGCCGCTCGGCGATTCGACCGACTTCAAAAACTCGTCGTCAATGTACATATTGTCGGAGCCGCCGCGAACCAAGCGCGGTCCAGTCGCCGGTCGTGCTCGCGCGGGCTCAGGCGTTCGGCGCAAACCTTTATAAACTGCGGATAAGGCCGCGCCCCATATCATATGAGCCGCGATCATGAGCGCGTTTCGGCGCGCGGGGTGTTCGGTTGCGGGCTTCAAAATCCCGGCCGCGGGAATCCAGCCCAAATAGCTCACGCCCCAGACGGCGAGCCCATACCCGACGCCTTTCAGGAAAGCGGGGCCGGGAATGCGATTTTCGACGGCTCCATAAACCGCCCCGCATTCCGCTCCATAGGTGAAGTGAGAAACCAAAGTCAGTGCCGCAACGGCGCGATCATCGATCGCGCGGTCAAGCCCCGCTTTGTTCAGCACCTCATCGGTGATCTCCCTCGGTGGCAGCGGATACTTCTCGCGCCTCGGCAGCTGCGCGAACATCGCCCCCATGGCGGCCGACATGGGTAGTGTCGCCAAAGCTCCGGCCGCGGCTCCTGCTAATATACGATTCATTTTGCTCCTCGCTTTTCGAAAGTCTGGTTGTATTCGACCGCCGCTTTCTCCCCTAGCCGCTTCGGCGCGTGGTTCGGAAGCTCCATGCGCAGAAGCTTGCCTTGTGTGGCGTCGGTGACGAGAGTTCGCCCTGGTGGCGGCGCCGGCAACATACGGTCCATCACCGTCAGCGCCCAAAGGGTCGCGCGCGGAGAAAGCGCGAACACGATGCGCGGGAGCTTCGCTTTCCAGCCCAAGACCAGCAGCGACCGGCGTGCCTCCATCGCGCGCACGATCTTACGTGCCGCTTTCGCTCCGTCCATCGACACGAGCGGCGCATTCGCGGCGAAGTTGAACCACTTGAACTCCTCCCGCTTTCGCCCTTTCAGCAATACGTTCAAGAACGAGCCGGTGC
>DASUEL010000579.1:0-7060 GCA_036275095.1 Bdellovibrionales bacterium | reverse complement strand
GGTGGAGCTGGCGCGCGATCTCGGTGTAATTCCGTTTGGCGAGCCGCTCTATTTTACGTTTGAAGGCTTCGTGAGCTCAGACTCAGGCGCTCCCAAGTTCGTTTTGGGCAAGCCCAAGCGCGTCCCTTCGGTTCAATAAGTGCCCCTCTTTGTCGTTGAAATGGCTTAATTTCAGCGGGTGACCCCTAAGGCCCGAACAGGCTCGTTCGGACCGGGCCCCGGCCTTGCTATTGATCCTGGGCATGAGGGTGTTCTTGCTCCTTCTCATTTCAGTGTCTTTCTTGGGCGCCTGCGGCCGCGCCCGCGAGCGGGCTTCCAAGGATCCGATGACGGGCTACCCCGCGCCTGAAGGCTATCGCGAGAACCCCGAATCGGATCCGTCGTACGTGCCCAACCGTGAGTACGAGGACTTCCGCGACGAGACGCCGCGAACGTCGCCGCCGAGCCCGAATGAAGTGCCCCCGGCGGAGCTGCCGATTTACGAACAAGATGAACCCGAGACTGAAGCGAGTACGCCCGGCTCCCAGCCTGTCACGGACCCGCCGATGCCCGGGCCGGGGTATGACCCGACGAAAGGGGTGAAGCCGCCCGACGATCCGAGGTCGCCCGCGCGCCCGCCGTTTTCGCCTCTCAACCTCGAGCAAGCCGTGGGGCTCTATTGGGACGGTTACCTCGTCAACGGCCACACGTTTCCGTCGCATGGAACCGGCTACTTCGCCAGCCGTTATTTCCGGCGCGTTCAAGCCACCACCTACGATCTTCAGAAAGTCATCGAGTATGCGGCCCTCAAGATTCATGACCGCTACAACAAATCGATCTTGGTCGGCTCGATCTCGCAACCGGGTGGAGGAAAGTTTTCGGGCCATGCGAGCCACCAAAACGGACTCGACGCCGACGTCTACTTCATCCGCGTGAATGATCAAGATACGGGAAACCTCGTGGTGAACGGCCGGGTGAGCCGAAATTTCGACACCATCAAGAACTACGAGTTCATCAAAGCCTTGGTCAGTACGAACCGTATCCGCAAAGTCTTCGTGAATCGCGCGATCAAGCGCGCGCTCTGCTCGTACTCGCGTCTGCAAGGTCTCGATAATGATCCGCTGCAGAGAAAGATCGCGATCGAGAGCGGCCACATCAACCACGTACACGTTCGGATTACGTGCCCGCTTGCGAGCCCGAAGTGCCGCGAGCAGCTCGACTTTTTCAAGAACACCGAGTGCCCCGTGTTGTGAGCGCCGGGGCCGGCCAGTTTTTCTGGACCGCGGCCCGACGGTGTTTTAGAGTGCGCGGAATCCGGGAGATTATCCATGTTTCGTGCATTCGCTATCACACTGCCGCTCATGTTTTGCGCCTGCGCCGCCGCGCCGACCGTACCGTTTCAAAAACTCAATGACGGGCACGGGTATACCATAAAGGAGCTGAGCGGCCCGACGCACCTATTGGTTCAAACGCAGTTGCCGCCCGGCGTATCGAGCGAGTTCGCGAAGAACTACGCCACGCGCGCGATTGGTGAAGAGTGCGCTCAGCGGGGCTTTTCTTATTTCGACGAGGGCCGCGCCGACGGCCAAAGCGTGGAGGGCTTTTGCCTTTCGCGCGAAGGGAAACTCGCGCTTGCGATCACATTCGCCAAGCCCGAGCTCGAGCAGACGCCGCCGCGGTTCGTGGTCGAGCATTTGAACGAGAAGAGCGAGACGAACCTGAAGCCGGGGGACGAGGTTCTTCAAATCGGGACCCAGCCTCTCGGTTCCATCGCGCAGGTCAAAGGGCTCGTGCATCGCGCGGCGGCCGAAGGGCGAACGGCGATGTCGCTCGTCATCGTGCGCGAAGGCAAACGCATGAAAGTGACCGAGCCGCTCGCCGAGCTCAGCGGCGGCGTCTATCGCCCCTTTGATCTCGAAAGCCTGCGGGCGCGCACTCAGTAAGGGTTCCGGCGCCCTAGTTTCGAGCGACGAAACCGGAATCTGGGCGCTCGCTCTTCGCGAAGCGCCGGCTCTGTGATCTAATTTTTTCGTGTTCAAACGAATGCAGATCTTCAAGGAGCAACAATGAGACTCTCAATATCGAAATATGCCATCATGTTCGGAATCGCGGCTGCGACTTTGAGCGCGTCGACTTCGCACGCGCTCAAGTGGTGGGAAATGGGTCAAAGTCAAAACGTCGTCGATTGCCGCAGCGGCTGGTATTGCACCAGCGGCGGCGGCCTCGATCTCGGCGCCAGCTGGGATCACGTCTGGTCGCCGTATTTCTGGTGGCTCTAACTCAATAAACTGAGTTCGCTTTACGGGCGCTCTTCGGCGGGCTTGAAGTACACACCTTCACAGCTTGCGATGGGCGAGTTCGGCTCGACGACCAGGTGGCTCACGATGTAGCCCACCAGCTTGCGCGAGTTCGGGCCCATCGGCACTTGAAAGCTGTAGACCGGGATCGACAATACCGAGCGCGGGCCGGTGAGGCTTACGATCGAGGTGTCGCCAAGTGCCGTCGTGTTGAAACCGGCGGCTTTGCTGGCCTTCACGGCCATGGCGGCCGCTTTGCCGTAGGCAGGGTGGAGAATCGTGGCTTGAAGGTTTGGGTCGATGGTGGCGGCATGGACCGAGAGACTCATGAGCAGGGTCGCGAGGGCGAGAATCGTGGATTTCATTTTTCACTCCTAATAGGTGTTTGGACGGATGCGCTATTCGGGCGCGAGTGCAGGTGTAGCAGAGGTTCCGCCAAAACTGGAGCGTGCAGGCGAGTGTTTCCGAAAATTCACGATGGAGAGTAACCACATCTCAAAATGAGACCACCCGGAGGTCACGCGGGCTCGTCTCGAAGAGGGGCGGACGCCGCCGAACAACCATTCGTCAGGTGTAAACCCTTCGCACGCCTGTTTCGAAGATAGCTGCTTCGCGAAAGTTTGGACGCAGGCACCCTCCTTGCATTTCGAATTGAGCATCAGGGGGATCATATGAAAAGGATTTCATTAATGCTTGCGGCTCTATTGATTGTCGGTTGCGGAAGCGCCAGCTTCGAAAGCAAGCTCCAAGGCGACGGGAGTGCGGTTGCGCCCGAGCAGCCGAGCGAAAACGGCTCGCCGGCACCGCGTATCCCGATCGACCGCATTCTCCAAGATCCTACGCTTCTCGACATGTATCCTTGCGTAGACGGCACTTCGACGGGCGTCGAGCTCTGCCACTATCCCGAAAGCGAAGGAAGCCACCACACGATCTGCATCGGCCGCTCTGCGGTCTATACCCACGTCGATCATATTCGCAGCGAGACCGATTTCGATTATCTCGGTCCTTGCCAAGACTGACGAAATTTGAAATGCGAGACCGAGCTCAGCGCGCGGCCCAGCGGCCGCGCGTTCGCTTTTGAAATCAGGGTCGGCACGTCACTTGAAAAATCGAGGCTTCGCCCTCGGCGGTCTTGTCCTCAGTTGCAGCTGGCCGTGTAGGCGTCGAACCGGTTCAGGTCGCCGCAGCAGTTCGTGCACGTCTTGACGATGCTGCACGATTTTCCGCTCGAGCGGATCCAGCTCTCCAGCGTTTGTAGCTGGCCGTCGCAAACCGTGGGAGCATTGTTGGGCGCGTCGCACGTTACGCGATACGCGTCGTAACGGTTCATGGGTCCGCAGCAGTTCGTGCAAATCTTGGCGACCGAGCAGCCGCTCGTATTTGGCGGGATCGTCGCGTCGGCTTCGCAAAGAGCGCCGGCCGGAAGCGGCATCGGTGTCGGTGTCGGCGCCGGTGTCGGTGTCGGCGCCGGGCTGGGGGCCGGCGTGGAGGTCGGCGGCGGATCCTTTGGCAAGGCTCCCGTCGTTCGTGTTTTGATGACCTTACCCACTGAAACGTAAAGCGAGCGGACGTCAGGGAGACTGCGGGTTCCCTTGAATGAAATGCCGTCGGCCGCCATGTCCTGCCAGATGAACGAGACGAAACCGATCACGCGCGGGTCGCGCGCGGCCAGACGTAGATACTTTTCGCTATTGGCGCGCACGTAACCCGGCGCGAGCGGGACTTGCCCGTTGTACGCGTACCAAACCTCGCTAGATTCATTGACCAGCAGCACCTTCTGCTGGGGCGTGAGCCGGCGTTTGAACTCCTCGAGAAATTCCGCCACGGAGTAGGGCGTATTCCAGCAGGCGTCGAACGGGCCGTAGCAATCAAAACTGTTCCAGTCGACGTTCGAAGCAAGCGGGCCCGGCGTGTAGGCCCAGGCAATCAGATAGTTCACATACGTTTTTGCCGATGGAAACGACGTTTTCACTTGCGCCGACGCCTCTTCGATCTCGGCTTTCACTTGGGACTGAGGAATGTTGTGGTAGGGCGCGTAGGCATCAAGCTCATCCGCGAGCGAGAATGCGGCGATGGAGTCGAGTCGGGGCGCGAGACAGGTCACGTATTCGTTCCAAAGGGCCAGGTACTCGTCGCGCGTTCTCAGCATGCGGGTAACGGGAACGCTTCGATCGAGGGTCCCGGGCTTGAAGAAGACCCAGCTCACGTTGACGATTCCCTTGGCTTTGTTTTGTTTCGCTTGATCGAGGAGCATAGTCGTTCGGGCACAATCGGGGCGAATCGCGCCGTCGACGGTTCGCGCTTCATTTATATGGATCATGTTCACGTGGTCGTAAATCTCGGGGCCCTGGCGGCCGCTGTCCCAGTAGGTCATGACCTCGAGGTGCGGGGCGTTCGCGATTTCGGCCGCGACGTCGGCGTCACTCAGCTGCGCTCGGAAGCGCTCGAGTTCGCTCGGCGCAGTGCCCGAGGCGCCGCGCAAACCGTTGGAACATCCGCAAAGTGTGCCCAGCATCGTGCACGCGATCAAAATTGCTTTCATGAAACCCCCTTTTGCCCCGCTGTTAAGCACTGCAATTTGGGTGCGCGCGCCTTGTGCGGCCCATTTGGAGCTGAAGACGACACTCTCATTAAACACGTGACCGAATGAACATATGCCGATTCAAACGCACGCGGTGATTCGCGTAGCCAGGCGCAAAGATTTTGTGCAGGATGAATGCATGCTTGAGCCCTCGAAGTTTTACGAGAAAGTCATTCGTCTGATTCTGAAAATACCGCGCGGGCGCGTGGCGACGTACGGTCAAATCGCGCGGCTCGCTGGAAAGCCGCACGGGTCCAGGGGCGTGGGCTGGATCCTGCATTCGAGCTCGGCGCGCCGCAATCTTCCCTGGCAGCGCGTGATCGGCGCGAGCGGAAAGATTTCGTTTCCGCGTGACATTCCCAATTTCGAACGCCAGCGAAGGCGGCTCATCGCGGAAGGCGTCGAAGTCTCGTTCGACGGCAAAGTCGAGCTCCCGCGGTTTCAATGGTCTCGCGGCCGGACTGCCGGCTCCGTCAATCGGAGACGGCCACGAAAGGCAGCGGTCAAGGGCTCGCGACCCTCGAACAAAACGCGGTGACCGTCACGGTTTCGCCGTTGACGCAAACCCCTCTTACGGAGTTTGGGCCCAAAAGCTGCACGCCTCCGGCCTTCCCGATATTGCAGACGGCCGCGGCTCCGGTCAGCGCTGAGCCCGAGGGGCAGTTCACCTGAGTGCCGCTGGGCGCATCGGCAGCGGTCACGTCGAAGTGTTCGGCGGTCGTGCCTTGCTTGCAGAATGCCGTAACGTTGGCCCCCGGCTCATCGACATCGCAGAAAATCTTGCACCCGTTCGTTCCAGAGCGTGAGACGCCGCCCGCATGGCCGGAGAAGCAGGTTCCGGCGCAACCGATGACTTCGGTTCCCATCGGGCACGTCGCGATCGTATCGCGTGGAACGTTCGTCAGAGACCGAACGGTGATTCCAGTATTGAAGTCATCACGCGCGCAGTAAGCCGTGAGTGGCGCGGGACCCGGCGTTTCGCAAGTCGCGTGGCAGACGCCCGTGACAAAGCGCGCGCCGCCGGCCCGGCCGCTGCAATCGGCAGAGCACCCGGTGACAGTGCTTCCGGCGGGGCATGCCACGGACTCGGCCGCTTGCGCAGCCGGATTCGTGACCGCGAATATCGAGGACGCAGCGGGATACTCGAGCCGGCCCTCGCTGCTCTCGAGCGCCGGCACGAGCCCGGCATCGCTTTGCACTTGGCCCAGTGCCGCGGGGATCGTTCCCCAAAAAAGTCTAAGAAGCGAATCGGCTGAAGCCGAGAACGAACCCGAAAATACGATCGTGGATTGAGCTGAGGCGCTGAAGTCGCCGTTGGCGTTCACCACGCGGAGGCTGCGGCCCGAGAGGCAAGCCGGGGTCAGGTGAAAACGTACATGCGTGTAGGCTCCGCGAGGCACTTCGACGGTTCCCAAGCTCGTGCCGAGATGGGAAATCGCGGTGTCGGCGGGCGGGCGGGTGATCGTGTGGGTGACGCCCGCGCCTTCGAACGTCACGTCGCCGAGGCACGAAGTCAGGCTGCTGATGCCGTGCGCGTCGAACGGGGCGAAGCTGACCTCGAGGCTCACCATGGGATCGCCGGTCGTCGAGCCGCCGTCGCCGGACTGTCTTTGCGAAAAGAGCAGCTCGGAGCAGGCATTGAAACTCGCGGTGACGGCGAAGAGCACGGCCACTAGAAGGAGAATCGTTTTGTTGGTCTTATTCATTTTCACCGCCCGTGCGCCCGTTGGAGAGGGGAAAGCCCAAAAGCAGAAATTGGTAAACGGAGGAGCCGTCGGCCGGCTGATCCGAGAGTCTGGCGAGCTCGTCGACCGCGCGGTCGACGATATCCCGCGCCTTTTGGAACTGCTCCGGTGACAGGCTGACCGTGTGGCTCCTCATCTTGCGGTTTTGCCGCTCGGTATTGTCGATGCTCTGGCCCGCAAGCTCGAAAGACTGCTTGTAAAAATGGGTGAGGACGAAGCGATAAACTTCGCCGTCGCACGTCAGCCGTTCGTCGCCGGCCGTGAACGTCCCGTCGGGTTTGACGCGAATGAGCTTGTTCTGCATCAAGAACTCAATCGCCTTCGAGATTTCGGAGATAGGCACCGTGAAGTTCAAGCGCGCCTGAATCCATGAACTATCGAGCTTGAAGCCGGGCTGATTGGCCATTTCGCGGATCGCGACATGGTACCATTTCGAAAAATAATTCGTGACGAGCGCC
>DASUEL010000578.1:0-5871 GCA_036275095.1 Bdellovibrionales bacterium | reverse complement strand
TGGGAGCTTCATCAGCACAAAGCGGGCCCGGTCAAGCTGACCGCGGCTGAGCTCATCGAGAACGTGTCGGAGCAGTTCGCGCTCGCACAACCCGATTCGCGGGCGTTGATTCACGCCGTGCTCGACGCGGTTTACGAGCACCTCGGATCTTCGGGCGCCGGCCTTCGCGAGCGGGTCGCGGCTGATCTCGCGCGGTTCACCTAAGGACATCCGCTTTCAGCATGCCCTTGGTTGCTCGCGTGTGACCGTTCTCGATAGCCGCGAGCTCGAAACTTTGCGCGCCGGCTGGGGCAGACCCCCTGAGCGCGCGGCTCGCCCATAGTCCAGACGCGAGGCCCGGCCGGCGCATTCCCGGCGGGGTTCTTTTATACTGATCGCATGTTCAGACGAAATCTGCTCGCGTGGCAGCGCGAAGGTTATACCCGCTATCATCAAGACCGCGCCAACATCGTGATTCACATCCTCACGGTTCCGCTGTTTTGGCTGGGGACCGGCGCGCTCGTGTATGCCGCCGCCGCCGCAGACGGGCAGGTCGCGCTGGCGAGCGTGCCTCTATTTCTCGTTCCACTTATTGCTCAAGGACTCGGGCACAAGCGGGAGAGTGTTCCCCCTGAGCCGTTTCTCGGCGGCCCCGATTTCGTTTCGCGCTTCGTGGCGGAGCAGTTCGTGACGTTTCCGAAATGGCTTTTCTCGCGCCGTTAGCCTCGAGACGCGATCAAGGATGGCTGACGACGGTGGTCTCGGGCGGATTGCGCTGGCCGGTGAACGCCGTGCGATCGAACTCATGCTTCTTTTTGTTCTCGAAGACCGTCAGCATCCGGTAGAGGCTCGGCACCACGAATAGCGTGAAGAGCGTCGAGACCACGGTGCCGCCGATGATCGTCAAGCCCATCGGAGTTCGGGTCTCTTGACCCATGCTGTTGCCGATCACGAGGGGGAGCGCCGCCGCGACGGTCGCGACCGAAGTCATGAGAATCGGGCGCAGCCGCACGGGGCTGGCCTGGAGTATCGCCTCGGTCACGTCCTTAACGCCGCGATTGCGGATCTGATTGGTGAACTCCACGAGTAGAATCGAGTTCTTCTTGGCAATTCCCATGAGAACCACGATGCCGATGAAGCTGAATAGGTTCAGCGACACGCCCGACACCCATAGAACGAGCAGCGCGCCCGTCAAGCTGAAGGGAAGCGCGACGAGAATCGAGATCGGGTGCACGAACGAGTTGAACTGAACGGCGAGAATCATATAGGCGACCATGATGCCGAGAATGAGCGCGACCGTGAGGCCTTGAAAGCTTTCGGCGAGCCCCGCCGACGCGCCTTCAAGCGAAAAGACGTAGCCTTCAGGCAAGATTTCTCGTGAGATCTGCTGCGCGCGGCTGAGAACCTCACCTTGGGCTTTGCCCGCCCCGACGTTTCCGAATACTCCGATGGAGCGCTGCCGGTTCACGCGGGTGATCGAAAGATAAGTCTTTTCGACTTTGAAGTCGACGATCTCCTCGAGCGGAACGCGCAAGCCGTAGCTGTTGCGGACTTCGATTTTCTTGATGTCGTCGGCCGACCGAACCTGCTCGTCAGTCAGTTTGACCCTGATGTCGTAGCGGCGGCCGTTGGAGGTAATTTGGCTCTGCCGCACACCCGCGACCGTCGCACTGAGCGTTCGTGCCACGGCCTCGATGCTCACGCCCCGTGCCGCCATCGCCTTCCGGTTCGGTTGCACGAGCAGCTCCGGGATGCCGAGCTTGAAATCGGTGTCGAGGTCGACCGTCAAGCCTTCGGCGTTCAAGCGGTCGATCATCTCGTCGGCCTTTTTCACGAGCACCTCGAGATCAGGGCCGCGAATGTTGAACGCGACCGGATTCATACGGCCGGTAGTGAGGCCGCGGGTCGAAACGTCCCGCATCGACGCGCGAACGCCTTTCACGGCCTTGAGCTGTTCGCGCAGCTGCGCCATGATCTGCTGGTGATTGACGTCGCGTTCCTCGCGTGGCTTCAGGTAAATCGGAAAGAACATCGAGTTCGGCGAATTATTGTTCGGACCGGGGCCGGAACCGATGGACGTAAAATAACCGGCAACGAGCGGGTGTTTGTTCAGTACGTCCTCGACTTCCAGCGCTTTCGCATGAGTGGCTTCGAGCGAGCTGCCCGGAGGGGTTTGGGCCGTCAAGGTGATGATGTCTTGATCCTGCATCGGAACGAACTCCTGTTTAACGGTGCGCACGAGCAGGAGTGAAACAAGAAATAGGGTGAGGGAGCCGAAGACGACGATCCGCGAATGCTTGAGCGTGTAGGACAGCCATTGCCGGTACGTCTCGCCGATCTTTTCGAACTTTAGCTCCAGATAGCGTTCGAAGCGGTTGGTCTCGGGCGCCGTCGACAGAAACGCCGCCGAGCGCATCGGCGTGATCGTGATCGCTTCGACGAGCGAAAGCAGCACGGCCGCCGACATGGTTACACCGAAGTGGAAGAAAAACTTCCCTGTGACGCCGCTCATGAAAACGACGGGCATGAAGACGGCTACCACGGCGAGTGTTGCCGCCGTCGCGGCGGGCAGAATCTCGATCGCGCCGTCGTAAGCCGCCTTGTAGGGGGGCTTACCCATACGGAAATGGCGCACGATGTTCTCGAGAATCATGATCGCGTCGTCGACGACGATCGAGATCGCCAGCGTGAGCGCGAGCAACGTGAAAAGATTCAGCGTGAAGCCGGAGAAATACAAAACGATGAACGTGCCGATGATGGACGTCGGAATCGAGAAGAGAATATTGACGGCGCCCGAGAGGCTCCCGAGAAACAGAAAGCAGACGGCTATCGTCACGAGGGCCGCCACCACGAGCTTCTCTTGAGTCGTATTGACTGTCGCCTCGGTCGAGCGCGTGTAGTCGACGTTGACGCGCAAATCGTAACCTTGCGGCAGATTGCCCCTCAGTTCGGCCACTTTGTCGTGAACGCGTTTCGCGAGGTCGACTTCGTTTCCGCCCCGCTGTTTTTGGACCATGATCGTGACGGCTTGCTTGCCGTTGATGCGGGCCATACGGCGGATGTCACTTGTGCCGTCCTCGACCCGCGCGACGTCGCCGATGCGGTACGTGCGATCCTGGATGATTTGGCCGCCGCGGCGGAGAATCAATATGTTGGCGACCTGGTCGGGCGTGGTCGCTTCACCGAGCCAGCGTACCCTGAATTCGGTTTTGTTGTCGCTGAACTGGCCTGCCGACGACTCGAGATGCTGCGTCTGTAGCGCATCGAGAATGTCGGAGACCGTCATATCGGCCTGCTTGAGTTTTTGCAGGTCTGGCCAGATGCGCAGATTTCGCTGGCTGAAGCCGCCGATTGAAACCTCGCCGATGCCGGGGAGAAAGCGGAATTGATCGAGCAGAAAATCTTCGACCCAGGTGATGGTTTCGAGCATGGGCCGGTCGGTGGCCACGCCGAGGAACATGATCGGGGATTCCTCGGGATTACGTTTGCGAATCGACGGCGGATCGACGCCTAGGGGGAGCCGAACGGAATTTAGGGCGGTTTGGACCTGTTGAAGGGCGACGTCGACGTCACGATTGATGTCGAAATTGAGCGTGACCGAGCCTTGCCCCTGGCGCACTTCGGAGCGCATCTCTTCGATACCTTCGATCGAAAGCAAATTTTGCTCGATCGGGTCGATCAGCTCGGCTTCGACGACCTCCGGTGAAGCGCCCTCATAGTTGACCGAAATCGAGATGACCGGAAAGTCGACGTCGGGCATCTGGCTGACGCCCATTCGGTTGAAACAAATGGCGCCGAAGATGATGAGCGCTGACATGAGGATCCAGGCGAAAACGGTACGCCGAATTGAGAGCTCGATGAGATTCATGTTTCTCCGTCTATGTCGCGAGTGTAGAGGCGGGCGCGGGCTTCGGCTTTTCGAAGCGCGTTGAGCAGCCGATACACTTCGAGCTCGCTTTCACTTGCGGCGATCTCGATGGTTACGGCTTGAAACGCGGTGATCCGGCCGAGCTGATACCGCTTTTGCTCGGCCTGCGCGTTTCGGCGGTGAATGTCGGCTGACTTTCGCGCCTCGGTCAGCTGCTCGCGAAGCTGGGCGATGTTCCGGTTGAGCTCCGACCACAAGGTCATCGAGCCGCGCGCGCTCGCTTGGGCCGCGAGCTCGGCCGCTTCGGCTTCAAGTTCCGAGGCTCGCCGCTGCGCCGACGTCAGGCCGCGGTCGAGATCTAGCGATAGAAGCAGTCCCACTTGCGTTTGCGAGAAATCGGAGCCGGTCGCCCGATTCCAGGCTTCGCCGGGCTCGGGACGAATTCCATTGCGGCCGTAGGCGGCGTACGCGTCGAGGAGCGGGCTCACGGTATCGGCTGCGCGTGCCGCTTCAGCCCTCGCTTCACGCGCGGTGAAGCGGGCGGCGAGCGTGTCGAGTCGAATGGGGTCGCCTTGTGATGAAGAGCCCGTCATGAGCGCGCGCGCGTCGCGGTCGGAATCGAGCGTCTTTTCGGAGATCTTGAAATCTTTGGGATCAAAGCCGGGAATCGCTTCGCGCAGGCTATTTTGAAGGCGCGCGATGCGCCCGCGGACCTCGAGCAGCGAGAGACGGCGGTCCGACGACAGGCCCTCGACCTGCAAAAGATCGGCGCGCTCGGCCGCGGCTCTGCGCACGCGATCGCGGATCCAGCGCTCGAGCGCGTCGCTGCGTTCGATGTTTCTCAGGCGCGTCTGTTCTTCTTGGAGCGCGAGCGCCAGGTCCCAGTACAGGTCTTCGAGCCCGACGAGCAAAGTTTGGCGCTGAAACTCGAGTTGAAATTTTCGCGCGCGCAACTCGGACTGATCGGAGTCGCGTCTCAGACGCGTGCCGCGCCCGAAAGCGTTACGCCAAAGCGATTGAGAAATGCGTGCCTCCCACTCGGCGGTGTTCTGGCTGCCTGCGGTGGTCGTCTCCGCCGCGGTGTTGCCCGCGCTGAGCGTGAACGTCGTACCGCTCGCGAAAAGTTTCGAGAGCGAAATATCGATAAAGTTATTGGATGTCTGGCGCGAGCTCAGGAGCGACTCGCGATTGTCGCGGATCATCCCGAGCTCCGACGCGAGCTTCGGCGACAGCTCGAGCTCCCGCGCGCGCACGGTCTCTTCTGCCGCTCGAACCGATAATTCCAACGACTTGAGCGACTCGGAGCGCTCCCGCGCCAGCTTGAGCAGCTCGTCGACCGGCGCGGCGAGGACGGGCGGGGCGAACGACAGGGGGACCGCACATAACGCGCATAATATTAGACGCGGTCTCAAATGGCGTGCTGAACGTCGGGTGCGCATTTACTCCTACATACCATGCTTGGGCGGTGGAGCCATTGTCAGAGTTCCGGTTTTTCAATTGGCGGCCGCAGGTTGACGCAAGCCAGTCGCGGCCCGCCGATAGAATATCAAGATCTTCAGCTCTGCAACTCAAGCGGGGTGTCACGTCTGGACTATGGGCCAGTCTCGAAACGATTCAGTGTCGTGAGACGGTGACGCGCAGTGGTTACGCTCCATAACCCGCCGAAGCCAGGGCGTTTCGGCCTGCCGAAATTTGCGGGCTGTCGGGACGAATTTTGGCTGGCTCTATCGTCGCGTTGAAAAGCAACTGATTGTGAGATTGGGCAGGCGCCCGTTTCGTGTTGAAACGCGTGAGACAGGTTCTCGGTTCATCCGGAGACACGGCACGGGCACGGTTCTTTCATTTAGATCTTCATGTATGGAACGAACGCAGACTCAAATCAGTAATTCCGGTTCGAGCATCGTCAGCGGTTTGAATCGCCGGCGCTTCGAGCGAAAGGCCGCGAACGGCTCCGGCTGGGACCAATCCGTTTTCGTCCAAACCACGATCGCATCCACAAAGTGGACTTTCTTGAGCAGCGGCAG
>DASUEL010000577.1:0-2246 GCA_036275095.1 Bdellovibrionales bacterium | reverse complement strand
GTGAACGTGACCGCGCCGCGGGTGAGCCGCCCGAGCTGGGATCCGCAGACGAACCGCGAGAATCACCGGTTCAGCCGGCTTCTCGCGCCGCCGATGCCGTATTACAAAAATGCGGCTTTGCTGGAGTTCGTACGCGAGACGCTCGACGAGCCGCGCATGCTCGATCACATTCTCGTTTCGGAAGACTTGGCAGGGCGAGTGACCGAGGCCACGCGGGTGTGTGAGCGTGCCGTCGATGGAACCTTAGGCTCGGACCATTTCGGGTTGGCCGCCGTTTTTCGCTAACTCATTGAACCAATAAATCAGGAACTGATGGCAGGCGTAGTAGTCGCCTTGAAACAGGATCTTGCGCTCTTGGCGCCCGAAGGCATGCCGGTAGCGCGGGTCGTAGTGGCGCAGGAGCAGGCCGCGGATCCAGTCGGAGTGGGCCTCGAGGGTCGTTTCGGAGTCGAACGCGCTCAAAAGCTGCGCGCGAAGCTCGGCGTGCAGGGCCCCGCCAAGCTGTTTGACCAATAAGTCGAGCTGTTTGAGCATGTGCGCGCGAACTTCCGTTTTGGACTTGCCTCGCAAGATCGGCTCCCGGATGTAGCCATCGAAGATGAGCTCGACGCGCGCCCAAAGCGGCGACTCGAGGACGATCACAGGCGAAGTCTTCATGCGCTCCTTGAACGCGTTGGGCAGCATCACGTTTCCGACTTTGCGGCTCTCGTCTTCGGTGAGCGCCCGTGGCCCCGCGCGCCTCATGGCAATCGCCAATCGGTTTTCGAAGGTCGTCTGCGAGGGTTGCGGATTGAAGAGATCATGGCCGAAGGCGCTTCCGCGATGGTTGGCGAGCCTTTCGAGGTCGATCTTGGGTACTGGCACCTCTTCGAGCAGCTTGGTTTTTCCGGTGCCCGTGAGTCCCGTGAGAATGGCGAGCGAGGGCGGCGTCTCGGGCGTCTGGAGCAGCTCGCGGCGAAGCGCCTTGTAGCCCCCTTGAACGCGTAAGACGTCGGTTCCGGTTTCGCGAATCCATTGCTCGGAGATCTTCGAGCGCAGGCCTCCGCGCCAGCAGGTGACGATGGCCCGGCCCGAGGGTTGGGCCCGCGCGGCCTCGACCCAGCGGGCGACGCGCTCGCGTTTTGCCGGCTCAACCAGTTCGTGGCCGGTTTCGATCGCGCGTTCCTGGCCCGCATTTTTGTACGTGAGCCCCACGCGGTGCCGCTCTTCATCGTTCAAGACCGGCAAGTTTACGAAACCCGGGATATGGCCTTCGGCGAACTCTCCGGGGGAGCGTACGTCGATAAAGGCGTCGCGGCCAAGGCTCAGGAGTGAAAGGGCCTCCGCAGGCGGAATCGGGGGATGCATGGGCGTCTTATACCTTATGGGGGAGCCTGCGAAAAGGCTTTGTCAGGCGGGGAAAAGCTCGTTTACAGTTTTCATCTATGGGACCCATTCAAAAAGAAATTCAAGCCCGTCTCGAGGCGGCGCTGACCCCCGAGCGGCTCGTGATCGAGAATGAAAGCCATCTACACGAAGGACATGCGCATATGGGGCCTGAGACGCACTTTCGGGTCTTTGCCGTCAGCAAGGTCTTCGAGGGGCTAAAGCCCGTGCAGCGCCACCGTCTGGTGCACGGTGCCCTCGATAATATGCTTCAAGGAAAGATTCACGCGCTTACGCTCTCGCTTTTTGCTCCGGACGAGCCTCGCAAGGCGTGACGTAGCCCGCGAGGGTCTCGTACGCTTGACGCAGCTGTCGAAACTTGACGGCGAGCAAAGCTCTCTCTCTATCATTGACGTTCGGATGACTGTCAGGGTGGAATACCCGGGCCAGCCGCCGATAGGCTTTCTTGAGCTCGCGTGAAGAGCGGGGTCGTCCCGTGCCATGACGATAGAAGAACTCGAGCGCCTGGGCTTGCGCGGGGTTAGGAGGCGGCAGCTCGACGCGCGCCTCGCCCTCCGCCTCGGCAGCCGTTTCGGAATCAGGGGCGTGACGCTCCTGAGAATCGTCGTGCGGTGGCTCGAACGGCCCGATCGGCGCGAATTTCGCTCGTGTCGGTTCGGTGGTTGATTTGAGCTGAGTCTCGGCCTCCGAGCGTTTGAAGGCAAAATAGAGCTCGTTCAGAAGGCCTAAGCCCAAGTCGGCTCCGGTCTGGTAGGCGCGCTTTTCGGGTTCGATGGAGACATCCCTCAGAATATCTCGAAATGTTCTAAATTCCGCTCGTGAGTCGCGCCCCATGCTTTCTTATCGGCAGCCGCGGCTGA
>DASUEL010000576.1:0-6911 GCA_036275095.1 Bdellovibrionales bacterium | reverse complement strand
CTCGCGGGAACGTCCCTTGCACCCGAAACACGCGATGAGCAATCGCATCGCCTACATTCTTGCGGCCGCCCTGCTCGGCCTGCCGGCGTCCTCGCATGCACAGTCGTGCAACCAAGCCGCGGCCGAACCGGCCGTAGTGGTCGTGACCGGCACGGACGTCAAAATTCTCACTCAATCACGCTTTCGCATTCGTCCCGAAGATCCTTCAATCACCCGTTCGGATGTCGCGTTTTACGGAAAGCTCACCCGCGCGCTCGTCGACTTTTTAAAACCCTTCGGAAAGCTCGAAAATTTCGAAGTGAACTTGCATCAAAAATCAAAGTGGGGCGGTAGTGAGGACTCCGGCTACCTCGGTCGCATCACGGTCACGCTTCGGGAAAACTTAGCCGAAGCCGCCGCCGTCTACATTCATGAATTCGGGCACATGCTCCTTGAAAACCTTCTTCCCAAAAGCGTCGGTCCGGTCAAATATAAGTTTCTGGAGGCCGAGCACACCCGGCGCGACCCAGGGGGCCTTCCTTCTGAACGGGCGCGAAACATGGCCGATATCGAGCAGGGCCTGGCCGAGTTCTTTTGCGACGTATTGGCGGTCGTATTTCTGAAAAATCCAGAGGCGCTGACGACCGCGACGAGCGAAGGCGTTAAACGGAGCTTTTCGGCCCGGCACCCCGTGGACACCTGGACCGACACCTCCCAGCATACGATGTACAGCCCCGCCCGCAGCCACGTCGGCAATTATCTCGAAACCAAGGGTTATCAAAGCCAACTCGAAGTCGTACGCACCGTGCTCGAGGCGCTCACAGCCGAGCTCGCGGCCCGTTACGAGAACCCTCCTAAACGGCTTGACCCCGCGGAGCTCAATCGCTCGTTGATTGAACGTATTCGCTGGCCGAATTAAGACTGCCTGCACGCGTGAGCTGACGCGCGCAAGCCGCAGCCGCGTCGCAACTGCGTTCTAAATGATTGACGCCTCCTCGCAAATCAAATGAGAATTTATGCATAATTTTAGTCTCGCGGAGCCTGGGACCGGGCTCCGCTCATAACGGAGGCACCATGGCGTCTCATAAAGAAATCCGCCCGAGCGATTTTCAACCCCAGCTCCCGCAGGAGCAGTTGATCTTGAAAGATCAGCCTGAAACGGCCGACACGATCCCGATGGACGTGCTTTTCGTCGGCGCGGGACCGGCGGGGCTCGCAGGCGCGATCGAGCTCGCCAAACTGTGCAAAAACGACCCCGAGCTTTCAGGCATCCAGATCGGCGTGCTCGAAAAGGCGAAGACCCTCGGCGGCCACAATCTTTCGGGCGCGGTCGTGAATCCCGTGGCGTTTCGCGAGCTCTTTCCCGACCTGAAAGACTCGGATTTTCCGTTTCAAACGCCGGTCACCAAAGACTCGGTTTACATGCTCACCGAAAAAGGCAAGATTCGCCTCCCCACGCCGCCGACGATGCACAACAAAGGCAACTACGTCGCCTCGATCTGCGAGATCGTGCGCTGGCTCGGCAAAAAAGCCGAAGAGGCGGGCGTGAACGTGCTGACGAGCTTTCCGGCCGACTCGCTGCTCGTCACGGGCAACACGGTTCAAGGGGTGCGTACGACACCCGCGGGCCTCGATCGCGAGAAGCAGCCGGGCAGCCAGTACATGCCGCCGACCGACATTCGCGCGCGCGTGACCGTCATGTCCGAAGGCACCCGCGGCGTGCTCACGCAAGGTTACTTGAACTGGCAGGGCCTCTCATCGAAAGTTCCGCAAATCTACGCGCTCGGCGTGAAAGAGCTCTGGCGAACCAAGAAAGTCCCGGAAGGCGTCATTCACACGATGGGCTGGCCTCTTCCGACCGACGCGTTCGGCGGAAGCTTCATTTACCCGATGGGCCCCGATCTCGTGTCGCTCGGCCTCGTCGTCGGTCTCGATTACAAAGAACACACGGTCGACGTGCATGAGATGCTTCAGAAACTCAAGAACCATCCGCTCGTGCGCGAGTATCTCGAAGGCGGCGAGCTGGTCGAGTGGGGAGCTAAGACCATTCCCGAAGGCGGCTGGAACGCCCTCCCCTCTCGGTTGCACGGCGACGGGCTGCTCATTCTCGGAGATGCCGCGGGCTTCGTGAACGTTCCCGCACTCAAGGGCATTCATTACGCCATGACCTCGGGCATTCTCGCCGCACGCACGATTTACCAGGCGCTTAAGGCCAACGACACGAGCAGCGCTCAGCTCAAAACCTACGACGAAAAGATCAAGAGCAGCGTGATCGCGAAAGACCTCTACCCCGTGCGCAACATGCGCCAAGCCTTCAAAGACGGCTTCTACGTCGGCGGCATCAAAGCCGCGCTGATGACCCTCACGAAGGGCGCGTTCCCGGGCGTGAGCGGTACCGTGCTTTCCGATGCCGAAGAGCCGAAGCGCATTCATGAGCTCGACTTCTCAAACGCCGCGACCGCGCCGGCGGGCGCCAGCGCCGACCCGGCGAATTCGCTGCCGGCCAATGGCGGGGCGAACGGCGCCGCGAAGTCGTTGCGTGTGAGCAAAGTCGACGGCGTCTATCTCTCGGGCAATAAAACCCGTGACGACATTCCGTCTCACCTCACCGTCGGCAAGGACATTCCGCCGGAGGTCGCCAAGATGTACGCGCACATGTGCCCCGCCGGTGTTTACGAGCTTCAAGGCGACAAACTCGTCGTGAACGCACCCAACTGCGTGGACTGCAAAGCCACCGACGTGCTCGGCCCGCGCTGGCAGCCACGCGAGGGCGGCAGCGGCCCCGACTATAAGCAGATGTGAGGAGCGACGGCGGGCTTTGCCCGCCTCCTGCGGGAGCGGCTCTCGGCTCCCGGGTCTCGGGTGGCAGGAGTTGATAGTCACGCGCCAAAGTTCATTCGACGCCGCGAATATTCGCGGCGTTTTTGTTTTTAATCGGCTGATTCGAGTGTGTCGGCGATTGCGTTGTAGAGGGAGATTTGCGCGGCTGAAATATGGGCCGCGTTTTTGGTGCCCAGGATCGTGAAGATGCGGTGGTCGAGCGCTTGTTCCGGGTGCTCGAGCGGCATGTGCAGCGATGAGAGCTGACGCGCGCTCATGTAGGTGCCCGCGGTCGTCGCGATCTGCACGCCGTCTCCGTAGGCCGAGCGCGCTTCGACGATGCCATCTGAGCGTTCGCCGATCAGCGCGTTGGTTCCCCGAAGTATCGGCGACAAATACGCCGCTTCGCGAAGGTCGCTCGCCTTGAGCGGCGGCTCCTGACTTCCGCCTACGGCATACAGACGAAGCGCGGGTGGCAAACGCAGCTTCGCGAGAAGCTTCTTCACGTTCTCGGGCTTGAACTGCGGCAGGCCGCGGACGTCGATGTAAAAATCGAGCCCGGGAATCGTCGTCGTTTGAGTCTCGTCATCCCATGGGAATAGCTTGAGCGCGAGATTCAGGCCCTGCAGGCCGGTCGACAAAAGCACGACGTCCCGAATCGGCAGCTCTCGGCCGAGGTGCGCCACCACCAACGAATAGAAGCCGCCCGCGCTGTGCCCGATGAGACTGATCGGCACACGGCCCGACGGATATTTCGTTTTGTACCAGCCGCGCAGAATTTTGAGCGTCTTCTCGCCGTTCGCCTCGAATTTTCCGGCCGGAGCCAAGCCTTTGATGACGAGCACGTCGTACCCGCGCGCCTGCAGTGTTTGAAGGATCTGCTTGCTGAAGTACGGGTTGGACTGAAGTTCTTTACTGATCGGATGTTTTTGAATCGCGCCCGGCGCCAGCGAGTTACCGGTCCCAGGGACCAGCACGACGACCCCTTTGGGCGCAGCCGAGGCCGTCCCCACGAATAAGAATAGCGCGAGCCCGAGTATTCGCATCATACCGCCTCCTGGTTTCAGCAAAGCAGATTGGCCGAAGAATGCAACTGGAGCGATTCGGCACTTCTTCGGGGCATCGTGGTTTGAAAAACCGGACCAGCTACGCTAAACCAGGGAATGAACTTCTCTGAAAGCCACCTCATCTTGAAATCTTGCACCCAGGACTTCCCAATCATCACGCGCGGCGAAGGCGTTTACCTTTACGACTCCTCGGGCCGCCGCTACTTCGATGCCACGGCCGGCTTATTCGTGGCGAGCGTGGGTCACGGAAATCGGGAGCTCGCGAGCGAAATTTTCGAGCGCAGCTCGCGCCTGGCTTTCGTGAACTCCGCTTATTTCACATCCGAAATCGCGGAGGAGCTGGGCGAGCGCCTGGCCGGCCTCGAGCCGTCGCTGGGGCTTGCGCGCTCGCTGTTTCTCTGCTCGGGTTCCGAAGCCGTCGAGGCCGCGATCAAGCTCGCCCGCCAGATTTGCGTCGAGCGCGGCGAGGAGCGGCGGCACAAGATCATCTCGCGCGTTCCGAGTTACCACGGGAACACGCTCTTCGCGCTTTCGGTTTCGGGCCGCCCCGGCGCGCAGAAGATGTTCACGCCTCTGTTGGCGGATGTTCGAAAGATCGCATCCCCTTACGCATACCGCCCGGCCTTCGGGCCCTATGAGCAATCGGCCGAGCGCTACGCTGGGCTGCTCGAAGACGCCATCGTCGAAGCCGGGCCCGAATCGGTGGCCGCGTTCGTCGTCGAGCCCGTCAGCGCGTCGGCCGCGGCCGGAGACCCGCCGCCACCAGGCTACTTCGATCACGTGCAGCGCATCTGCGAAAAATACGGCGTGCTGATCATCGCCGATGAAGTGCTCTGCGGCTCGGGCCGCAGCGGAAAATTCTTCGCTTCGTCGCATTTCGGGCTGAAACCTGACCTTTTGACCATGGGCAAAGGAATCAGCGGCGGTTACGTTCCGCTCAGCGTGGTGCTCGCGCGCGAAGAGCATTTGGATACGGTCAAAAGAGGAAGCGGGAGCCTCGTGCACTTTCAAACGTACCAACAGGCGCCGGCCGTCGCGGGCGCGGGCGTATCGATTCTCAACTATTATGAACGCCATGGCGTGGTCGAGAACTGCGCCCGCATGGGCGCGCGTCTCAAAGCCCGCTTGATTGATACGGTCGGCGCGCATCCAAATGTGGGTTATGTGGCCGGCACGGGCCTGCTGCTCGGAATCGACATCGTCGAAGACAAAGCCGCCAAGCGGCCGTTCCCGCGCGCGCGAAAAACGGCCGAGCGGCTCGCCGAAACCGGGCTCTCGCTCGGCCTCTCGTTTCATCCCTATTACGGCCACGCCGCCGGCGGCGACGGCGACTTCATCATGCTCTCGCCGCCTCTCACGATCACCGAGCGCGAGGTCGAGGAGCTCGTGGGCCTCGTTCACGAAACTCTGCGCGCGTATTTCCATTGATGGCCGGCGTATCGCGCGGGCCTCGTCGGCTCAGTACCGGTTGTTGAGCCATTCCTCGATGGCATCGTAAACCTCGCCGCTCGTGCTAAGCGAACACGAGCTTCCGCAAAACTTGTTGTTTGAAACGCTATTCAAAAAATTCGGTGTCGCGTATCTGAGAGCATCGTTGTACGCCTGCGCAGGGTCGTCGGACGCGAACACCATCCCCACGAACGAATTCTGGTCGTGGCAAGAGGCGCACTGCGGGCGGAGATACTCGTTCAAAATGTACTCGTAGCCGGCTTGGCCCCTGATCAGCGCCGGCCTAGGGGTTCTCAAGCGGTTGATGTCGGTCGATGTTCGTGTCGAAGGCGAAGCGCTCTTCTGCTGGGGTGGTGCGCAAGCCACCGTCAAACACGCACTCGCCGCAAGCAAACTCAAAATGAGACGTCTCATCGCCCACCCCCTCCAGCCTCTTCTGGATAATATGTATTTTGAATACATATTTGCATTTTACGTCCGGGAACCCTCGGCTACAATAAGCAGAAGATAGACACTCTCAAGGCCTTGAATCGCCTGCGAAAGGATCCCATGCGCCTGACGATGTTCACGGACTATACGCTTCGCGTGCTCATCTACCTCGGAAACAAGGGCGGCCGCGCGACCGTTTCTGAGATCGCCGAGAATTTCAATGTCTCGCGAAATCATCTCGTGAAAGTCGTTCACAAGATGGCCGGCGCCGGGTATCTCGAGTCAGTCAAAGGAAAGAACGGGGGCATTCAGCTGACGGCCGAGGCTTTCGCGAAAGGCTTGGGAGATATTGTCAGCGACTTCGAGCCCGATTTGCATATTGTCGAGTGCTTCGATCGCGAGCACAACCGTTGCCCGATCATGGGCGTCTGCCGTCTTGAAAAGCTGCTCTATTCGGCGCGCGACGAGTTTTTGCGCGCGCTCAACCGGCACACGCTCAAGGATCTCGTGCGAAACCCCGATCCGCGAATATTGAAAAAATTGAAGCTCGCGTGAGCGGGCCCCTTCTTGATGTTCGTCATGCGCCCTTGAGGGCGCACCTGGCCGTCGAGCTCGGCCTGCATCTGCGGTGTCATTTCGTCACGTTCCAAGCGGCGTATGCGTGTCATATTCTTTACCTCGTGACCGCCGGCTCCCTAAAAGGCCCAAGACGGAATCTGTGACAGTTTAATAAGAACTCTTAACCGTCTCGAACAATTTAAGGTCACCTTCCTAAGCTAGACCTTCGTCTGGCTTTTTTGCGGAACTCAAAGCTTGAGCGTGCCGTATCAACTGCGTAGAGTGAAGTGGTCCAACGGCGCCGGCACGATGAGGAGGTTACTTGGCTACCAGAGCGGAACAGACGGGCGTGAAAATCCTCGGACCCGTCTCGGCCGCGCATCAGCAGATTCTCACGCCCGACGCGCTCGAATTCATCGCAAAACTTCAGAGACAATTCAACTCGCGGCGCGAAGCACTGCTCGAACGGCGCAAGCAGGTGCTGCTCGAGCTGCGCGCGGGCCGTATGCCCGATTTTCTCCCCGAGACGGCGCATATCCGGAGCGGCGATTGGAAAGTCGCGCCGATACCGCATGATCTGCAGGACCGCCGCGTGGAGATCACGGGCCC
>DASUEL010000575.1:0-4621 GCA_036275095.1 Bdellovibrionales bacterium | reverse complement strand
AACTCGAGATAGTGCGGAATGACCGTGGGCTCCCCGCCCGCGATCACGAACTTCATCTTCGAGCCTTTCGACCAATGCCGCCGCAAAAAGTCGACGGCGTGCTTGAGCGAGCCCAAGCTCTTGGGCGTCTCGAAATTATTGTGTGAGTCGGGAAAGCAGTACGAGCAGCTGTAATTACAGCGCCGGCCGATGTCCCACGTGATCATCTTGTAGTCTTTGACCGATTCGCCCGCGATGAACACGGGCTCCGAAACGTCGCTTGCGACCGCTGCGCCGGAGGCTTCGACTTTTTGATAAAGGGCGGAGGGCGATTCGGGCAAAAGCTCCGCGTACTTGACCTTGGGAACCTTCATGTCGGAGCCGCACTGGCAGGTCTCGACCGTGCACTTCACCCACATCTTGAAAGGCGTGTCGGGGTTTTGCATGAAGATGTTTCCGAACCAGCCGCCGACGCGGCAAGTACCGACGAACAGGTTGCCGTCGAAATCGATGTAGAGCGCGCGTTCGCCCGCCGAGCAGTACCAGTTCTTCCAGCGATTGCGCTGCGTTCCGTGCAGCGCCTCCGAGGTGGTCCACGAAACTTGCTTCATGCCGGCGTCGAGCACCGCGATGTTGGCGTCGGGTGACGGCTTCGTATCGAAAATGCTCATGGCACGGCCTCGGCCCGCGGCGAAGGCTCACGCTCGAGCGAGTCCTGAAGCGGTGATACGATCGGATGCAAAACATCGGCCCCGTACTCCCGTTCGAGACTTCGTGCGAAGCGGAGAATCTCCCGGCGGTCGGATTGGCTCAATGACAACAGGCTCACGCTCTCGGGCTGAAAGGCGAACTGCAGAATCACGGGCACGCCCTTGCCGCGCGCGTAGGCGAGGCTCTTGTCGAGCTCGTGCCAGTTGAGACGATGAACGCACATCGACACGTTGAAATGAAACTTGCGATCGGCCGGGCGCGCGCCGAGGTAGGCTATGAAATCATCGACCGTCTTCAGCGTTTTCGAAAGCTCGCCGTTTACGCGCACTTTCGCGTACGTTTCGGGCACGACGCTGTCGAGGCTCACCTGAATCCAGCGAATCTTGATTTTGTCGAGGCGGCTTTGAATCGCGGCGTTGAATTTGTAATGGCCGTTCGTCACGAACGCCCAGGTGCACTCCGGATTGATTTGTGAGACCTCGTCGATGAGACGGTAGGTGTCTTGCTGAACGAACGGCTCGCCGCCCAGCACGTCGACTTCGCGCAAGAACGGAAAGATCTCGGCGGGCCCTCGAGTCCAAAAGTCGGACTGGTCGTACAAACCGTTCGGCTGCTTCCAGACTTCGCACATCACGCACTGGAGATTGCACTTTCCGTTGAGCCGCACGTCGAGTCTCTGTGGCCCCCGCGGCTGCAATTCGGTGAAGCTCATCTCGCGCTCGTAATTGCGGCGGCTCCACGCGTGACAGCGAATGTGTTGCATCTGGGTTTTGCAGCTGACCGGGTTCCCGCTCAGGAATTCGCGGCGCAAACCGCGTGCCTTCTCGCCGTTCCAGATGTCTTCGAGAGTTTCGTTGGGAACGACACCGAGAACGATGTCTTGGTTCCAGCAGCACGGCGAGATCACGCCCGTGGGCTGAAACAGGAGCTGCGTGAACGGATAATAGCAGAAGTTGTCTTCGCTAAGACCCAGCGATTCCAGGTTCGGCGCCTTCGTCTCCATACCTAAAAAGTCTGGGCGATACGCGCCGCGAAAGCAAGGGGTTTGAAGTGATGAACGACTCCAGGCGCTGCACCCAATCGGTGTGTCCCTCGGGCAACGGCTCACGCGTGCGCTCGACGGATCTGCAGATGACCAGCTCGTAAATATGAAGCGCGCAGGCCGCGTCGAAGAACGGTGCCGCTCGCCGCAGCTCATCGATACGAGCGGCCTCTTGCGGGTAAATATCGAGCCCGTCGGGCAGCACGCAAGCCAGAACGCGGCTCGCTTCGGGCGAAAGCGCGAGCGCTCCCGGACTCGTTCCAGCGAGCCGCCAGTCGAGAAAATACGAATACGCGGGCTCGAGCGGCGAGCGCCACCAGGCCTGCCCGCGAACATGCGTGACGAGCGGCTCCAGCGCGTGCTCGAGCGCCTGGCCGAGCGCGCGTCCTGAGACGGCCGCGGCGGCGCCCGTCACGCCGAGATTTCGCCCGAGCGCGTGCAACGCCTTCGAGGCTTTAGCGGAGTGGTAGCGCGTGGGCGCGGTTTTGAGCGCTTCGGTCTGATAGCGCCACTTTCTCAGCCAATACACCGGCTCGATCAGCGCCGCATGAGTCTCGAGGGCTTGCCGCTTGGCCGAAAGCTCGTCCGCCGTGTTGATCTCGAGCTCTCCCAGAAACGGAAATCTCCGGCCGGCCTCGGCGTACGCGGCCAGGAGCTCCCGCAAGTCCTCGTTCGAGGCGCTTTCGGAGATCACTGCCGTGACGTCGAGATCGCTTCGGAAAATTCGAAAGTGACGCCCCGAGCGCGCCGAGTGTCGCGGCTCGAGCGCCAACAGCGCGCCGTTCGCGTGCGCTCGCAGATACGACTCCAAGGCCGGCGTGAATACCCGCAGATAGAATTGGCGCGCGCTCGCGTGAACGGGCGAAAAGATCCCGCGGTCGCTCGCGCGATCGAGCCAATATAGCGCCTCGGTTGCCCAGGTTTGCGTGAGCCGGTTCTGCATGCAGGCTCAGTGTAACGCGAACGAAACCCGCCGGGCCACGCGCTCAGGCCTTTCGTCCAGCCCGGCAAATGTCGTGGCCCCCCGTTTTCACGCGTGCTACGCTTTGGGCATGCAAGGCGCGGTGGCCCAGCCCGGGCTTTCGATTTTTCTGCGGCAGGCGGCCCGGCTCACGAGGGCGAATCTGAAATCCCGCTACCGAAAAACGGTGGCCGGCTTTTTCTGGGTCATTCTCAACCCGCTCATCATGTTCGGCGTGCAAAGCCTCATCTTCAGCAGGATTTTGAACATCAACGTCCCGAATTATTATCTTTTTCTCGTCTCGGGCCTCATCCCGTGGCTTTTCATCGTGCAATCCCTCGAGATGTGCACCCCGCTCTTTCAATACTCAGGCTCGCTGCTCAAGGCCTTTCCGGTGCATCCGCTGGTGTACCTGGTCGCGCAGCTTACCGATAACTTCACCAATTTTTTGGTGGCGTTCACATTGATCTTGGCGCCGCTCGTGTATTTCGACCAGGGGCCGCTCGCGCGCTTTCTCCTGCTGCCGCTCCCGATGCTGTCTTTGACGGCCGGTGTTTTGGCGGGGGCGTGGCTGCTGGCGACGCTTCAAGTGTTCTTACGCGACACGCGCTATTTGACGACCTTCGCGCTGAACGTCTCGTTCTTTCTGACGCCCGTGTTCTTCTCGGTCGATTTGGTGCCCGAGGAGCTGCGCTGGTTCGTCCACGTCAATCCGTTTTATATTTTGATCGCCCCGTTTCAAGCGCTGATTCACAAAGCCGATCTCGCGCTGTTCTGGGCAAAGTGGCTCCAAGCCGTGGCGCTGGCTGCCGTGGCCCTCATTCTGGCAAGTTTATTTTGGAGAGCGAAGCGAAATGCGATCTACTTCCACGTCTGAAGCGGCGCCCGTTCTCAGCGTCGAAAAATTGTATCTGAAGCTTCACGTCGAAACGTTTCAGACGGCTTCGTGGCGCGACAAGTTCGTGCGTTTCGCGGGCGACCCGCTCCATGCGCTCACGAAACAGAAAGACCGCTTGCCGCTCATCGAGAATCTGAGCCTCAGTGTGCACGAGGGGGAGCGCGTGGGCATTCTGGGCGTCAACGGCGTCGGCAAGACCTCGTTTTGCCGCTGCGTCGCCGGCATGTACAAGCCGACCAGCGGCCGCATTCACGTTGCGGGGCAGGTTCGCGCGATCTTCAACACGCAGGTCGGAATCATGCCAGAGCTCACAGGCCGCGAAAACGCCGAGCTCTTGGGCGAGTTTTTGTTCCCTTTCGAGCCGAACTTAAAGGAGCTGATCGAAGAAGCGCTGGAGTTTTCGGAGCTCGGGCATTTCAAGGACGTGCCCTATCGCCTTTACAGCAACGGGATGCAGGCGCGCCTGAATCTCTCTTTGATCTCGGCGCGCCCGTCGCGGCTTCTCATTCTAGATGAAGTCTTCGATGGCGCTGACGCGTTTTTCAGGCGCAAGATCGCGGCCCGGGTGACGTCGATGATCGAGAAATCCGGCGCCGTTCTCTTCGTGAGCCACGACGCCGAGCAAATCATGAAAGTGTGCAATCGCGCGATCGTGCTTCATGGCGGCACGCTCGCCTTCGACGGCGCACCAGTCGAGGCCCTGCGTTTCTACGAGAGCCTCACCCCCACTGGCGCGTCTCCGCGGCTCAACAGCATGATGGTCTGATCAGAGATCGAGCGCCCGCTTTTTCTCGGCGGCGGGTGCTTTCGCCGCACGTTCAGGAATTCTAGCCTCCCAGGTCTTGACCCACTTCGGCCACGGAAAGGCCGTGTTCGCCGCCGACTGCATGATCTCGTCAAACCTCGAAAAATAAGCGCGTGCCCCGCTCTGCTCCTCGAGCGCGTAGGGCACCGCGATCTCCTCGTTGATCTCGAGCCCGTGATACGGCGACAGGCTCACGAAGGCCCCGGCTGTGCCGCTGGCCTGCGC
>DASUEL010000574.1:0-4038 GCA_036275095.1 Bdellovibrionales bacterium | reverse complement strand
CACGCCCAAGTCCCGGCATTCCGAGAGCGGTTTGCTCGACGACTTCGACGGCCGCCTCGTTCCGCGGATCGAGGAACGCACCGGCCCGCCGCGCAGGCGGCTCGTGTTCGGGGAGTCGATGGGCGGCCTCAACGCGGTGATGGTCGCGCTCTTCAAGCCGTCATTTGCAACGCGCGTGGCGGCTCTTTGCCCGCCGATCTACAAGGCCTCGCCTTTCGATTCATGGAGTGACTGGTGGGCATTTTTGAAACGAACCGGCGCCGACCCGCGCATCGTTTTCGGTGTCGTCGGGGTCGCGCGAACTTATCTCGATTCGCCCGAGCAGTGGCGGGCCATTGACCCGCTCTCGGTACTTGCGAAAACCGCCGGGACCGCTCTGCCAGAGCTTTATGTTTCAAACGGGCTCTACGACCGTTACGGAAATTTCGAAGGCGTTGAGGCCTTCGTACGCAGCGCGCGCGAAAAAGGCGCGCGCGTCGAGTGGCGGCCCTTGTACGGCGGCCACTGCGCCACTGACATCGCGTCGCTGGCCGGGTTTCTCGCGCGCGACTGAGCCGGGCTCTCACGCGGGCTCGGCCGCTACTTCGCGGCCTTTTTTCTCACGATGTTTTTGAGCGCTTCCCGCTTGCTGAGCGGCGCGAGCCGCGACTCATTTTGGCGAACGTAGCGCAGAGTCTCTTTCGGATCGACCCAGGCGTATTGCCTGAGTGCCCAGCCAATCGCTTTTTGAAGAAAAAACTCCTTGGAGGCGAGCGAAGGCTTGATACACGCATACAAATGCGAAAGATCGGTCTCCTCGCCGAAACTCAGCTGAGATAAGATCGAAGTGCGCCGTTTCCACAGATCGTCGCTGACGCTCCAGGCGCGCATTAGCGGCTTCATCTCTTTCGGGAACTTTTTGTGAATGTTACCGACGTGATGGGACGCGAGAACGTCGACCACGTCCCACCAGGCGCCGGTCACGATGAAGTGTTCGTAAAGCGGCATCGCGGCCAAATCTTGAAACGCGCGCGCCGAACGGTGCTCGCAGAGCTGAATTGTGGCGTACCACTCCTCACGGCGTTTGGCCGTATCCCACAGCTCCCGCGCGAGCTTCAGCCACTCGCTTTGATCTTTGAACTCGACGCCCTTGAATGTCTCTCGGCAGACGGCTTTGACCAACGGCGCTGGCACGCCATAAAACCTCATGCGGTTTTTCATGTACGCTTCCATCTGCGGAGCACGTTCGGGGTCGGCGGCCGATTTGAACCTGGCGCGAAGCTCGGATTGTAGTTTCATGGCCCGAAAATGAAAGAGGCCGCTGACAAAGTCAACGGCCCCGGTGCTTGCGCGGTTTGAATTTCGCGGATTAGAAATTGCCGCCTTCAGAGGCGTCAAATTCGACGCCGGTCACTTCGAGGCGCGTGCAAGCCAGCCGGCACGAAAGATGACAGCCCGTTTGGCCTGAGCCGCAGTTGTCGTCGTCATCATGATGATCGCCCGTCGCGATGCTGATTTCGGTGGTACGCAAGCTGGAGGTTCCGCCCTTGCAATCGATGTAGAGCGACTCGAGCGGATCGAACGCGGCATGCACCAGGTAAGGAATGCCGTTGTCGAGCACCAGCGGATTGCGGGTGAACAACGTGAGCGTGTGGCTCGTCTTCAGCTTGCAGGTACGGCCGTCATCGAAGGTCACGAGATTGGAGCTCGAGTCTTTCAGCTTGAGAATGATTTCGACGACCGTTTCCTGGCCGGAGCCAGCCGCGCCCGGGAGCTTGACTTTTACGCCTTGGGTGCTGCCGAGAGCCTTTAAGTCCAGCATCGTTTCGGTGGTCGGGATCTCGATCACGCGGCCCGAGTCGGTGCGGACATACACGCTTTTGAGCTTCACTTCGACTTTGGTCACCGAGTTGTAGAGCGCGTGGTAGCCTTGGGTGCCGCCGTTTCCATTATTGTTGTTGCTCGAATTTTGCCCGGCACCGTCTTCGCTGACGGGCGCGCTGGCCGAACCGGCCGTGCCGTACTGGCTGCATGCGGTAGAGAAACCCAACACGAACGTGGCGATCGCGAAGATCGCGGCGGTGCGCATCCATGACCAGGTTGATTGACGATTTTCCATTTCGGAACCTCCTATGACAGTCTTCAATTTCACTGACGATAGGAGGTTGTGCAGAACACGGGCCCGCGAAAGACCTTCTAGGGCGACTTCAGCTGCGAATGACACCGTAGAGCCCAAGCCCGCTCACAGCTGTCAGGCCCTCTCACGGCTGTCGAACTTATCGACAAAAAACTCAGGATTTGAAGAATTGGCTGGCAGCCCGCAGGCGCAGCGCGGACCAGAGGCCCAGAATGGCGAGGCAGCCGAGACCGAACGCGTACGCGGAGCCGGAGCCGCCCGGGCCGCCTCCTTCTACAGTGGCGCAGCCACCCATGCGAGGCGCCTGCTGCGCGCTCGCGTCGCCGCTCGCGCCCGAGTTGCCGCCTCCGCCGCTGCCGCCTGAAGGCGTGGGCGTCGGTTGCGACGGGCACCCGCCGACGCCGGTGCCGACACGGATGTCGAGGCAGTGCACGTAATACTCGCCGGGTTGCTCATCCATGACCTGCAGAAACCGCAGCATGCAGGTGCCGCAATTGATGTTTGGAATCTGCACGGTCATCGATTGGGTCGCGTTGGCCATCGTGTCTTCGAGGCGGCCGAGCTCGTTCGCCGCGAGCCAGAACGCCTGCGGTGTCGTCGCGCACGGAGTGAACTGCACGATGTAGCGGCCCGGATGATTGATCGTCTCCGTCCAGTTGAACGTCACCGTTTGGCCGGGCTGAAATTGAAGGCGCGTGGCCGTCGGAGTCGTGATCGAGCCGCAGGGGCTCGGAACGTCGCTTTGAGCCGTGTTTTGCGGATTCTGACGCGTGAATTTGATTGAGTCGTTATTATTGTTCCGTCCGCCCGCCGGGGTGTTCAGCCGAACGTGGGCCGTGGCGGCCGAGCAAAATAGGGTCACGGCCAAAGTGAGAAGATGCTTCATCCCCGCTCCCATCAGTTGCTCAGAAGGCGCTGGCAAGCCTGCTGAGCCGCCATGAACGCCGTGCCGAGGCTGGAAGAGTCGAAGCGGTCTTCGACGCCCGTGGCGCCTTTGATCGCGGAGTTAAAGCAGAACGACTCTTCGTAATTGTAACGTCCGCCGGGCAACGAGTCCTGCTCGGTGCAAGTTTCGCACGCGGCGAGCGCGCCGTCGGTGTTGTACATATTCACTTTAGTTTTAACGCAAACTTCGCCGGTGCCGGAGTCGAAACAAACATCCCGCTCACCTTCCGTGCCTTGGACCAGCGGTTTATAGAACCGCTGCGTACAGTGATAGCTCGCGGGGTCGTTACAGATTATGGCTTTTTGATCGAGAGACAAGGCCTGGAGCGCGCTGACACGGGCCGGATCGAAAGCTTCCGTGCGCCGCGGAGTCGCAAACGTGGTGTCGCGGCCGGCGCAGTTCTGATGAATGAGTGCGGTGAACATTACAAAGACCGCGACGCCGCCGATTCTGGTTTTTGACATATATCCATTATCGGCACGCCTCACCTATGTATCAAGGCGGCTGTCTCAAATTAAGACACCATTGAATAAATTTTTCCGCTTTTACTCGGGCACTGTACGGCCCCCGGCTCCTCGGCGATAATCCTCCGCTATGGAGTTTTTGACCGCTCTCACCGCCTGCCTCGTCGGTGCCGCCGCCACAAGCGCGGCTGCAAACTTAAACGAGTTTAGCCCTGACCTTCTCCGCGACCGCGCGGCGCGGGCCCGGCTGGAGCGCTCATTGGGCCCGCGGGCGTTTCTTTATGAGAATTCCTTGCTCGATTCCTCCTCATGTTACGAGCCGCTCAGTCTCGAGGAAAAGGTGCGCCGCCAAGCGGAAGCCCTTTGGTTCGCCAACTCCCGCAAGAAGCAGCGACTCAACGAGCCGCTCGCCGTGCTGGCCCACCCGAGCCTCGCACCGATCGTTCCAGCGGTGATGCGGCTGAAAGAGTATGTCAACCGGCTCGAGCGCGAGCGATTCGGCCGCGAGGGCG
>DASUEL010000573.1:0-3573 GCA_036275095.1 Bdellovibrionales bacterium | reverse complement strand
GATTCGTGCCCTCGTCACGGCGTACGGCGAAGTGAACCCGAGTTCGCCGGAGCTCGAGACCATCAGGCGTCAAGCTCTGGAGTTTCTAGAGACCGCGTCCTACAATCCGAAGTGCTATCCCGAGGTGGCCGGCAATTACGTTCTCGGAGCGCTCACATACCTGACCCGCTTCGACGAGTCGAAAGACCCATACCTGACCCGGAACGGCGTCACCATCGAAGCACCCAAGCAACGGCTCGCGACGCTTGCGATCGTGATGTACAATCATGGTCTCATTCGCTTCGTCACCCGAAAGCAGCGGGCCCATCAGTGCTCGCTCTTCTTCGCTCAGCCCGGTAAACAAAAAATTCTCGGCGGTTACGACTGCGTCTCGGCGGCTATGACCGTCGACCCCATCCAGTCACCCTATGACGCCGCCGCGACGCTCGTTCACGAGATGAGCCACTTCTATTTCGACAAGGGCTACTTTCTCGAGCCGCTCAAAGACGGCAAGGCGATGACCCTGCTCGACGAGTCAATGGCCGCCCTATTGGCAGGCTACGTCCAGCGCGACTTCATGATGGGGCGCAGCTCGGTCGACGAGCCGTCGAAGATCTCGTCTGATCTCAATTTCTATACTCGAGCGGGGGTGCTCGATTCGATGTGGCGCAAGCGAACCGACTTGGGTTGGTCATTCAACCACTTTGTCGTACTCCTCGAGAAAGTGCTTTTCGCGGAATACGCCGGAGAAGGATACGATCTTGGAGAAAAACTCTACGACACGCTCGCGCAAGCTTACTTCAGCGGTGGCTACCCGTGGGAGAGCCGCGTCCAGTCCGTACTGCACACCGAAAAGTTCGGCCAGGAGGAGGCACGCAGATTCTCCTATCCGCACATCTTCTCTTACCTCAGCACGAAAGTTCTGACCGATTCCGTTCGATTTACCTCCGACCTTAAACAAATCGAGGCTTTCAAGCGCGATCGCACGCTGGCACCGGAGCTATCCGGAGATGGCGGCGAGAATTCGGTGCTGACCTCCGACGGATATCTTGCAAACTTCGGCCTGCTCATGACGTACGCGGATCGTATCGCGACCGCTTCCGAAAAAATGTCCCGCAGCTGCGAAGTCTTTCTCGAGCAGCTAAAATCGACGGAGCTAGACGGTTATCTCGGAAAAACGCCTAAGTCGTGCGAGCCCGACTCCAACAAGTCCGGAGGCGAAGGCGGCAGACCCGGCGGTGAGGGCGGCAGACCCGGCGGCGAAGGTGGACGGCCAGGCGGGGAAGGCGGCAGACCTGGCGGCGAAGGCGGACGGCCTGGCGGCGAAGGCGGTCGACCCGGCGGTGAAGGCGGCCGGCCCGCGATCCGTCCCTGCGTACAAATCGGTGACAACCTGTAAGCGCGTGCGATTTGGCTCCGCGCTTTAATTCGAAATAAACGCGCTCTCGCGATAACCCGGCTAGTCAGCCCCCATCCTGAGGTGGATTTCACCGAATTTTGCGACTAAATCTTCTCCCCGCTGGGAGGGGACATGCTCAAAAGCGCGTCGATAGTTTGGCTCATTGTGATGCTCGCGGCGTTTGCACATGCCGAGCCTCGCATCACGATCCTTCATACGAGCGATTTGCACAGCCATTTCACGAACAGGCAGTCGCCACGCAAGCTCGGCGGCTATGCGCGGGTAAAATCCAAGATCGACGAGCTCCGCAAGAGCAATCCCAACTCACTCCTCCTCGACGCGGGCGACTGGAGCGAGGGCAACATCTTTTTCACGCTCAACTCTGGCGAGGCCAGCCAGCGCATGCTCGAGGCGTTCGGGTATGATGCGATCGTCCTCGGCAACCACGATTGGCTAGTAGGGCCCGAAGAGCTCTACGATGCGTTCCGTTCGTCGGGGATGAGCGTACCCGTGCTGAGCGCGAACATGGATTTTTCGAAGCTGCCCAAAAATATTCCGCTCGAGAATCACATCAAACCCTACGTGATCAAACACGTCGCCGGTAAAAAAATCGCGATCCTCGGTCTGTCGACGTTTCAAATTATTTTCGACCATTTCTTCCGGCCCGCAAAACCTCTCGATCCGATCCGACCCGCCCGCCGTCTCGTGAAGTACCTGCGGGAGGTCGAAAAGGCCGACGTGGTCATTGCGCTCACGCATTTGGGCCAAGAGACAGATGCCGTCCTGGCGCGCCTCGTGCCGGGCCTTGATCTGATTGTCGGCGGCCACTCGCACGTCCTGTACAAAAAGCCACGTTACGTAAATGGCGTGCCGATCGTTCACGTCGGCCTTTGGGGCCAACATGTCGGCGAGTACCAGCTCTCGATCGACCTGCAGGGCAAGGTGAGCCTCGTCGACCACATGATTCATCAAGTGGATGAAGGCACACCTGAAAACAAACAGATCCGCGAGCTCACGCAAGGTTTCGAGTCGGCCGTCGAGCAGGCGTTCGGCTCCCAAGTCTTCAAAGACAACATCGTGACGACCGAAGTCGGCCTTCGTACCGTCAAAAAAGACCCGTTCTCCAACGATATCCTGGGCCACTGGGCCGTAGACGCGATTCGCGAGGCAACCGATGCCGAAGTGGCATTCGACAGCCCGATGTTCGCAAGCACCCAGCTATTTCCGGGCACCGTCTCGACAGCTGACATATTCAATGTCTATCCGCACATCTATTCGAAAACGAACAAAGACAGCTGGACCATACACACGTACGAGGTTCGCGGCATCGTCTTGCGCATGCTCGTCAGCGTGCTGCTTAAGGCGGGCGTCAGCTTTAAGATCAGCGGCGGCGAAATCATCGTCGACGCTCGTACCGGCTACAACGTGCGCTCCTTCAAAATCGGAGGGCTCGAAGTCGAGTACTTCCGCCTGTACAAAGTCGCGAGCACCCGCGGAATCCTCGACGTATTCCGCGAATTGCGCCAGTGGGGCCTGTCACTCGGGCCGACCGAGTGGAAAGACACCGGCAAAGTCATGTGGCGCGAAGTCGCTCGAAAGCTCACGTCGCTGACACCGATCACGCGCGAGAAGTTGCAGTGGGAGGGGCGTATTCGTACCGTCCAGCCCGATCTCGCTCTCAACAAAGAGTTTATCGAAATCAAGCAAGCCGGCGAAAAGCTTCACATCAAACTTCGCGTACTGAATGGCGGGCTACGGCGCGCTGGAATACCAAAGCTCCGGGTCTTCGCCGACGCGACACCGTTGAACTCCGTCGACGACCGCTGGGAGCTCCTCCCCATGCAGGCGAAAATATTTCAAAACCAATCACGGGTCTCAATTCAACCCGGCGAGTGGATGGACTTTGAAGCCGTCGTCCCTTTGAGGAGCCAATGGAAGGGTGTCTTCGTCCCAATCATCGCCAATATTGAGCCCGTTTTAGGTGAAGTCTCTCAAGCCAATAACACCGTCACCAATGACGTCGAGTACCTGCCCGCCGTCATGGCCGGAAACGACGAGGGTACGCCCGGCCAGACCCCTCAAAATCCTTGAGTTTTTTGAAAACCCTTCGGTTGACCAGCTTGGTCAAAAAACGTACAGTTTCGTGGGGTTTTCATGTTCTCGGGAATAATCGAAGCAAAATCAGACATTCTGGA
>DASUEL010000572.1:0-2480 GCA_036275095.1 Bdellovibrionales bacterium | reverse complement strand
GGCGTTTGACGTTCCCGCTCACTGCGTGAGGCATGAACGAGCCCGTGACCGTTTGGCCTTTCACCATGAGCGATTGCCCGCTGCACGGGACATCGAGCAAAACGAGATCGCAGGCTTGAGGCAGCCGCAGGGCCAGCTGATCGGGGCCGGCGCTGAAGACGCGAACGGGAGTGACGTGGCAACGCTTGAGGTTCGAGATCAGCGCCTTTGCGCGCCCCTGCACGATTTCATTGGACAGCAGCACCTGCGGCCGAAGGGCCTTCCACGCGAAAACGCTTTTGCCTCCGGGCGCCGCGCAAACATCTAGGATGACATCGGGGTTTTTCGGCGTGGCGAGAATGACTGACGCCGCGAACACCGATGAATAATCGAGGCTGTAAAACGCGCCTTCGTCATGCAGCGGGTGGCGGGTCGGGTGGCTGGAGAGCTGAAGGCGTTTGGCAATTGCAGGCTGACCGGGCAGCTCTTCGATGGTCTCGAACGGCAGCGGTTTCTCCGCGAGATCAATAATGGTCGGAGGGAGATCGATTGGCTCGACGATCGAACGCAAAAACGCCTCCTGTTCGGAGGCGTCTGCAAACAAGCGCGCGGCAAGCTTTTGTATTTGCGGGTGCGCTTTGACGGTCAAAGGAGCTTGGCCTCGACTTTATACAGCTCGTTGGTGATCGCGGTCCAGCCGCAGAGCTTGTACAAAAGACGCGCGCCGACGTTGCCATTCCACTCCTCGCGCGCGGGGCCGCCGGAGACTTCGTTTAAGTCGAAGCCTACGATTTTGCGGCGCGATTCATGGATCGCGCGAATCAGGCTCAGTGCTTGCTCGAAATTCAAGCCGCCCGGAACCGGTGTGCCCGTGTTCGGGCAAAGCGTCGGATCGAGTCCGTCGATGTCGAATGAAACATAAACTTTGTCCGGCAGGTGGGAGACGATCTCGATGCAGAGGTTTTTCCAGCTCTCGCCTTCAATCATACGGCGCTTGAGCTGCAAATCGAAATAGGTGCAGACGTTTTTTTGTTGATGAATGAAGTCGAACTCTTCCTCGCAAAAATCGCGAATGCCGACCTGCACGAGCTTGTTCGGCGGGTGAACGCTCGTCATGAGATTGTACATGATGGAGGCGTGCGACCAGGTGAAGCCTTCGTAGGCCTTGCGGAGGTCGGCATGGGCGTCGACATGAAGAACGCCGAATTCGCCATCGTACTTTTCATGAATCGCCTGAATCGCGCCAAGCGGCGATGAGTGATCGCCGCCGATGACGCCGACAATCTTGTCTTTGGCGAGCAATGCGCGGGTCTTTTCGTAGAGCCAGCGGTTGAGCCGGGCGCCGGCATCGTTCACTTCACGCAAGATCTCTTCGTTCGTGAAATCTTGGCTTTCGATTAGCTGTTGTGCCTTGGCTTTGGTTCGATCGTTGAGCTCGAGTATTTCGGCCGAGATCGGCTCCATGTAGTAGCCGGCTTCGTACGCTTTTCCGGTTTCTAGATCGAAAAGGTCGACCTGTTTGCTGGCATTCAGAATCAGTTCGGGACCGCGCGAAGTGCCACCGCCGTACGAAACGGTGGGCTCCCATGGCACCGGTATCAAATGGATCGCGGCGTCCTCGGGGCCGAACGGCAGCCCGAAAATTCCGGAGTCTTCTGAGGCAACGCTATTAGGATCAAATGAGGTTTTCGACATGCGGCGGTTATAGTGGTTTTCCACAATCCTTTCCACAATTTGTTTCCCCCGTGGGACCCCGCCCAAGGTCCAGAAATTGCTATTAAGTTGTTATGGTGTGCTAGCACGAGTGGCAAAATGTACCTTAATCGAAAAAAATGACTGAAACTCTGCTGTTAGCTCATCTCAGGAGAATCACATGATCAAAACGCTACTCATGACAGCAACGCTTGCGATCACGACTTTCGGCTTGGCCATCGCGCACGCCGGCCCCGCGAACGACAAGGCGCCACAGGGCGGAAACTTCATCTATAATTTGTCGGCGGAACCGACGCTTCTGAATCCGCTCACGTCCACCGACATGTATGCCCGGTACGTTCAGGAGTGGGTCGTTGAAAGCCTGCTTCAGCGCGATGAGGACACGTATGAGTGGGCGCCGTCCCTTGCGACCAAGTGGGAAGTCTCAAAAGACGAGAGGACCTTTACATTCACGTTGCGTGAAGGCGTGAAGTTTCACGACGGCAAACCCATGACGGCTGAAGACGTGAAATTCAGCTTCGACATTATCTTCGAGCCGAACGCGGCATCCGCGCATTTGCGTCCTTACTATGAGGGAATCGAAAAAGTCGAAATCGTCGACCCGAAAACCGTGCGTTTTACGGCGAAGACCAAGTACTTTCAGAACTTCGACATCGCGGCCGGCATGACCATCTTGCCAAAGCATATATACAGCAATACCAAAAACAAAAAGCTCAATCGTGAAATGTGGGGCACGGGACCGTACAAGTTGGCCTCGTATGACAAAGGCCAGAAGCTTGTGCTCGAGA
>DASUEL010000571.1:0-2655 GCA_036275095.1 Bdellovibrionales bacterium | reverse complement strand
CAGCGTGGGCGTGGAATCTTGGGTTGTGACGGGCGCGTAACTTGAATTCATGAGGCCCGACCCTTATAACACGTTCATGTCTCAGGCCCAAACTCTTCCCTATTCCGCGATCGGCGCGTATTACAAGGCGCGTTTTGGCGGCCGGGTACAAAAGCTCCCGGTCACGGTCGCGACCGACTGCCCGAACCGCGCGGGTCTTAAAGGCATGCAGACTTGCGTGTTTTGCGACGAATGGGGCTCGTCGGCGTATCCAGAACAGCGGTCACAAGAGCTGAAACGCCAGCTCCTCGACACCGTAAAGCAGCGGGGCGCGCGTTACGGCGCGACCGGTTATCTCGCCTACTTCCAGGCGTACACCAGTACCTTCCTGGGCCTCAATCGCCTCCGCGAAAGCTTCGATACCGCGCTTGGTATCGAAAACGTGCATGGCTTGATCGTCGGAACGCGACCTGATTGCTTATCGAAGGCGCTGCTCGACTTCTGGAACGAATACGCGGCCAAAACTTACGTGTCGGTCGAGCTGGGCGTGCAGTCCTTCAATGACGCGCACCTCGAGTTCATGCGCCGAGGACACGACAGCCAGGCGTCCGTGCGCGCCATCGAGCTCATCCGCCGCGCGTGCCCTGAGGTCGATCTGGGCGTGCATTTGATATTCGGAAGCCCGGGCGAGACCGATCATGACGCGGTCGAGGCGGCGCGAACACTCAATCGATTGGGTGTGGGCCACGTCAAGCTTCACAATCTGCACGTGCTCAAAGGCACGCCACTAGCTGAGCAATACGCGCATGGCGAGTTTGCTCCGATCGAGCTCGACGCGTATACCGAGCGGGTGATCGCGTTTTTGCGGCATCTGTCACCAGAGATTCGCGTGCACCGGCTCGCGGCGGTCTCTTCACGCTGGGACGAGCTCGTCGCTCCCGAATGGACGCGCTACAAGATGAAGATTTCTCAATATATCATCGACGAGATGAAACGGCGGGGCGCGGTGCAAGGCCAGCTCGCCTGAAGCGGCCGCCGCGCGCGCTCACAGCTCTCGCATGGTGAGCGGGACCTCGCCGCGATCGGCGTCGAGCTGAGAGCACGCGCGCACTCCGAGCTCGGAGATTTTCGAAACCAGGCATTTCAAAATGCGCGCGCCGCCCTTTTTCTCCTCCCAGCTCATGCCCGAGTCGGTTTTGACGAACACGCCGTCTTGGGTCGCGGCCAGATCGCCTTTGGCGACGAGCGCCTCGGGATCGTGCCCGAAAAAAAGCGCCGTGAATCCCAGCGCGCTCAAGTGCGCGCGCATGGGTTTGAGCTCCGTGCGCCACCAGTTGTGCATGGCCAAAAAAGAGCGCTTGCCCGAGATATCACCGAAGGCGGCCTCGCAGCGTTTCCAGTCTTCTTCGCTTTTCGCCGACTCGCAAACCTTGCGCGCTTTGAGCGTTCGGTCGCCCAAAACTTCGAAGAAGCCCATCACCGCTTTTTTGTGCGACTGGGGCTTCGCGGGATCAGCCGCGAGATCGATAAAGCCCGAATGCCCGAGAAGCCACGTGCCCACCACGGCGCCGATCGGAAGCCCGCGTATGAAAACCGCGAGCTCGCTTTGGCGGCGCAGGTCTTTGCGCCCGAGCTTGGAGCCGTAGGCCCTGCCGCTTTCGAGCCACTTTAGATTGGCCGGGCGCCGCGCGCTCTCTTCGAGCTCGGGCGATTGTTTCCCGCCGTCGCCCGCCAAAAGCTCGGCTTCATGATTGCCGAGCGTGAGAATGACGCGGCTGCCTTTGGCGGCGGCCGACTTTTGTAGCGCGGCCAAGTTTCTGATTGTCTCGATGCTCTTGGGTCCTTTGTTGATGTAGTCACCGATACCGATAACGAGCTCGGACTTCGCCGTTCCCGCCCACTCGAGATCGCCGTCGGGTTTTTGAGCGGCGACACCGCCTTTCACGAGCAGCTGCGCGAGGCGGTCGTACTGCCCGTGAATGTCGCTGAAAATCCATACTCGCTCGAATTTGCTGAGCTCGCGCGGCGCCACGCACGTGAACGCCGGCGGGCAAAACGGCAGCTCGATAGCCGAAGCGGCGAGCGCGTGGAGCGGCGATACTACAAACAGGCCGGGCAAGAATCGCGTGATCAATTTCACGAGGAACGCGGCAGCGGATGGCATCACCCGAGATTAATGGTTGTGTTTGCCGGGCGGCAATGAGATTTTTCGGGCCATGGCGGAGCTTATCGCAAAGCGCTTGCGCGACCCTGACGGGCGCATCCTTCTGCAGCACGAGGGACACGATCTCTCTGACCGCCTGCTTTCTATTTGGGCGCGTGACGTCTCTGAGCGCGCGGAGGGCACGCCCAACTCACCGGCCGGCATCCTCGCTCCAAGCGGCTTCGAATTCGCCGCGGCACTCACCGGCATATGGGCCGCAGGCCGCATCGCCGTTCCGCTGCAGCCCGCCCACCCGATCGAAGAACTGCAGTATGTAGTTCAAGACACCGGCATGGATTTGATTCTCGCCCATCCGCGGGAGCTCGCGCGCGCGCATGAGCTGGCGCGCGTGACCGGCGCCCGAGTCGCCGAAGTCACGCTCCCCGAAAGCCGGAGCGAAACCATCGAAACCTTCAGCGGCGATGGAGCGCTCATCATTTATACGAGCGGCACGACGAGTCGCCCGAAGGGCG
>DASUEL010000570.1:0-3512 GCA_036275095.1 Bdellovibrionales bacterium | reverse complement strand
CGAGAACGACGCCCATCAAGAGCGGGACGAGCCCGAATTCGGGAATGAGCTTACCGCTTTGAACGTAGGGTTTGTGCTGGGGTTGGCTGCCTTCCGCCATGATGACCTCTTCAGTTTTGTGTGGATTGTTGCACATCCGTTTTTTGCAGAGTGAACCCCGCCATGTCGCTGAGATTTTTGCGAGCAGGCAAAAAGTTCACAGATTTGTAACCAGAACCTCAGGCCAGATTTCGGCCTGGCGCCGTGGCCCCTTGGAGGATCTTCGATAGAATGAGCGTTCAGGGAGGCCTTCATGCGCGTTTGGATTGCGGTCGTTCTCTTCTCCGTACTGGTCTTTGAACCGGGGGCAATGGCGCGGCTGAGTGTGACCGCCGAGCGGCCCGAAGAGGATGTCGTGACGGAGCTTCTGGAGCAGTATGCGAAAGCGGCCGACTTGAAATCGTACGCGGCTTCACTTGCTGGCCGAATGAGCGCCGAGGATTCGAAGTTTCTGATGGCTAAAGCCGAGGCCGTAAAAGGCCCCAAACCGGTCGTGAAGCGGCTGGGCCCGGTGGAGCTTACGGTTGAAAGCGAACAAACGGTCATCGCGTTCAAAGTCGTCTCCAGTCAGGAAGGGCGTTACCGGGTGAACGGCAAGCTCATTACCGTTCAGCCCGGCGATTCGTTTCAGACGCTCTGGCCGAAGCTTCAAGCGGCCCTCCCGCTGAAAAAATCGGCTGGTCTGCTGGAGCACCTGCTTCCGCGGGCGGAGGCCACGATTGTCGGCGAGCTCGTGGCCTACGGCGCCTTTCTGGTCGTGATCGGAGCTGGCACTTGGACGATCGACAACATTCGAGCTTGCGATCGTTTCAAATCAGCGAGCCGCGACTGCAGGTCTTATCTTGGCGAAGTGAACTCCTATGCTCGCCGTGATAACCGCACGGCTGAAAACGACAAAGCGGAGGCGGAGAAGGCCGCGCGCTGGCAAGTGCGCCTCGACTACCTCAAAGTACGAGTGGCCACTCGAAGCGTTCCCTATTGCCCGAGCAAGAGCCCTGAAGCCTGGAACCGGTGCTACGAACAATTTGGTGCGCGAGCCCGTGAGCTCTACGGCGACTTGTTCACCGCGGCTTTGCCCGCCGGCCCGGGAGTTCTCCGGCCAGTTCCAGCCAGCCGTTGAGTGTCTCACGTTGAGACGGAGTGCGGCTGGCGATCAACTGGACGAACTTGCGTTTCGTAACACTCCAAATTGAATAAGCCTGAATATTCCCGCTCATTTGGCCGATAGGAATCGGAACGCGTCTTGCTTTGTCATAGGGAGCGGGGGGATTTCATGCGCAATCTCAAACGAATCGAACATACGGTCATTTTCTGCGTCATTGCGTTTGCGATGGTCTTCTTGTTCCAGAACTGCGGTCCTGACAGCAAAGTCGATGGCGGGTCAGCGACGAACCGATCCCGCGGCGGTGTCGATCTGCCTCCTGTCGATGACGGCACGGGCGGCGGCGAGACGCCGATCACGGCCGAGTGCGCGGCGAAAGCCGATCCGTTGGCTTCTACCCGCATCGCGAAGATTCAGCAAATCGCCCAAGAGGTGCGCAATCAGAATCCCGCGGCCTTTGATCAAACGTGTCTTTCACAAGGCGGCAACAATAGCTATATGGTCGCTCTGCTCGGTCAGCTTCGTTTGCGTGGCTCGATTCGAACGACGGATACGAACCCTCGCGAATACTACTACGGCTTGCGGTGGGAAAACGGCGTGGTGGGCCAGTTGACTCCGGATGTGATTACCTTCTGGATTCCCAACGAGGTATCGGGACCCGAGGGCGACTCGAACATGTATGTCTACCGGGTGATTGCGAATGTTTGCGGCGGTGGCACCCGCACCGTGCAAGTCACCGATATCACGCCGCGCGCGTGTACCGACAACACCATGGGCACTTGGACGTGGCAGCCGTGCACGAGTGCGCCGGCGCCGGCAGGACCCGACTGCTACGGAACGCGCTAAAGCGCGAAGACCTCACTTAGAAATTCATGAATCGTATCGGTCTCGTGATGGCCGATCGTTCGCTTTGCGATGGCTTTCAAGTCATCGTGAGCGTTGCCCATGGCCACTCCTAAACCTGTGAATCGAATGAGATCGAGATCATTGAGATTGTCGCCGAATGCGATGATCTCGCGGGCGTCGCAGCCGTAGCTCTGCTCGATGCGTTTGAGCGTTTGGCCCTTGTTGATGCCGTTCTGCATGAGCTCGAGATAGTTCCACTCGGAGTGAATGAGCGACGTTGGTTCCGGGCTGCGGCGTACGTATTCGGCCTTGAAGAGGTTGAGAGTCGCCGGGTCGCCGATGAGCATGATCTTGACGGGCGGTTTCGGATTGTTTTCCAGGTAGGCCGCGAGGTCGCCGACCACGGTGTGCGGGACTCCGTCTTTGATCTCGGACTCGATTGAGCGCGGAGTTTTGCGGCTGATGAGCACGTCATTGCCCGCGTAGAAATTCACATGAATGTCGCTGATGTCGCCGCCAGCGGCGTGTTCCTCATCGAACTCGCGGATGAGCTTCATGGCGATGTAGGCTTGTTCGAAGCTCAAGGTGTTCTCGTAGATGAACTCTTGACGGGTCGTGCACCACACTTTGGCACCGTTGAAAAGGATGAGCGGGCCATTCGGCTGGAGCTGTTGTACGTAGGGCTGAACGCTGCGGTAGCTGCGGCCGGTAGCGAGGCCCACCTTGATTCCGCGGTCCATCAGGGCTTTGAGCGTACGGAGATTCTTGGCGCTGATCTCGCGGCTCTCTTTGAGTAGCGTGCCGTCGAGGTCGAAGAGGATCATGCGGAAAGGGCTGGTCGATGCGCTCATGGTGCTTCCTTGCGTTACGGGTCAAGTTCACGGTTCACGGTTCACGGTGCACGGTGCAACGTGCGCGGTTCACGGTGCAACGTGCGCGGCTCGCGGTGTGCGGTCCGCGGCGCGCAGTTTACGGCGGGCGGTTCGCGGCAGGCCGCTCACGGCGCGCGGTGCAGGTTTCGCGGTTCACGGGCCGCAGTTCCCATTTCGGGGTTCAAAGCTTACCAGGCTTGGTCAGCCAAGAAACCCGTGGAACAAGCAACCCACCTGTCCCGGGACAGGCAAAACGCGCGCAACCCCGCGTAACCACTAAGTTCCGAGCGTCCGGAATCCGTCCAAAGCCGCACCCTCCAGAACACGGCTCCTCAAAAGCCTCTTACCGGGGCTCCACGTTCAACAGAACTTCCATCACCCGCAGACTCTCCGCCAGCGTCGGGTAGCTCGTCTTGTGTCCCGCCATGTGCATCATGAACTTGTGAATGATGTCGTTGTAGCCCTCGATCCACCCCATACCGTGAAACGGCGGCTGGCGCGAACCGAAATCATCACCGGGCTTTTGCATCAAAGTCGTCGTCGTGCCACGAGAAACACGGAGCTCATCCGGACGCTCCACATGCCAGGTCGCCGAGCACTTCGCTCCCAAAATCGTGATCTCGAGGTCATTACCCGTGCCGTGCGCAGTCTTC
>DASUEL010000569.1:0-5193 GCA_036275095.1 Bdellovibrionales bacterium | reverse complement strand
CGAGACGACGTCGGATTGCCCGCCGTGGTTCCGCCTTCTGAAGTGTCGACCACCTTGCTGCCGGAGCAGTTGACGTAGAGCGCGCTCGAAAGGAGCAGCGCCACGGCGGTGACGAGCGGCCAAAACGTCGACCTCAGTAATCTAATCTTCATTCTTAATCTCCGCCGGGGTTTTCGAAAGCGGGAAGAGCGCCATCGAGAACTGGTACACGGCATCCGGATCCACGTTTTTGTCTTCGAGCCGTGCAATATCCTCGATCGCTCGCCGTGCGATCTCTTTGGCTTGTTCAAGGCGGCCGGTGGGAATCGCGAAGGTATGCGCCATCACGCTTCGTGCCGAGTCATGAGTACGATCCATCGATTGTTTCGCGAGCTCGAACATTTGCTGATGAAATTGTGTCAGCGCCGCGCTCAGCACGCGGCTGTGCCCTTCGATTCTCTTTTCAGGCGCCGTGACTCGCCCGTTTTTGCCGATCGCGAGAAAGCCCGCCTCAAGTAGAAAGCCGACGGCCTTTTCGATTTCTGACGTCATGACCGGGTACTTCAGCCGCTGACGGATCCAGTTCGCATCAAGGGAAAAGCCCGGCACGGCCGCAAGTTCCCGGATCGCCGCATGGTACCACTTTGAGAAGTAGCGAAAGTGTTGGGACTCATTCGGATTGAGCGCCGAGTAATTTCGAAATCGTTGCAGCAGATGGAGCGCGGAGACGCGCTCACGGTTTTTTTGCGCGCGCTGAACCTGGTTGATCTTGAGTAGGTACGACTCCTCGGCTTTCGTAAGCGACATCGAGCCCAGAAGTTTTCTTAGGCCCTTGTTCGTCAGCCGTCGCGAGCCGTGCAAGACATTGGAAACATATCCTGTCGAGACGTCAGCGTTCTCGGCAAGACTTCGAACCGAGAAACCGGATTCGGTTTTTTTCAGGTAGCTGATGAAGTCACCCAAGAATTGGGTGGCGTCGTGATATTTGAAAGGGTCGGGGCGGGTCTCCATGCTCTATTATTATATCGGAAGTCCTATCGAATTGAATCTATGTATTTAATGTATGTGAGCAACTTATCGTCACATATGTATTAAAACACAATAATATCAAATAAATGGAAACTAATATGGAAATTTTCAAGCCGACGAAGTCATAAAATGTGAACACTTTAAACCTCTCATTTTCACTATATCGCCGCTGAGAGCGGACCTCGTTTTGCACCTTCATGTAGAGGTTGGGGGAACTATGAAATCAAGAATGATTTTGATTCTTTTTGGGATCGTGATTTCGGCCTGTGGCCAAGGATTCAATGCGCAGCCCGAATCGCTAGATGACACCACCTATGTCGACGCTTACGGCAGAGTCTGCAAACGAAGAAATCCGTGTCCTTCGCCTACGCCAGGGCCGACCCCGCTGCCCACACCAGCGCCGACCGTTGCTCCGACTCCAGCTCCCACTCCAGCGCCAGTTCCGGCACCAACTCCGACTCCGGCACCAACTCCGACTCCGGCACCAACTCCAACTCCAACTCCAACTCCGCCGCCGAACTCGGGTGTTTTCGATGCCAGCGAGTTTCGCCGAAACACTTACGGCACGCCCACGCGCTACTGTGATCCCGCGCGCGCGCTTTCGAGTGATGGCGCCGGCACGCTGGCCGACCCGTGGAATTTGAATCAATGCATGAATCTCCCAGTGGCCGGCGACGTTGTGGGAATTCTTCCCGGAGTTGGCACGATCGCCTCGACCAACAACGACAATATTCCCGCTTTCAACCCGGCGCGCTCGGGAACCGCGACTCAACGAATCGTTTACGTGGCCAAGTATGCGGCTGTCGCGCTTCCGAACGTGGCGGCGAATCCGCTGCGCACCGAGCTTCGTCACGACGGGACCGCGCCGCGCGCGATGGGCGACACCGAAGTGGGCACGGGCAGCGCGATTTACGGCTCTTACTTTCGCGATTACATTACGTACGACGGGTTCTTCACCGATATGGCCCATGCCTATCCGAAGACCGACAGCGGAGTCATTCGAGTCGAATTCGCCCGCGGCGTTCACTTCAGGAACTTCGAGATCAAGGGCACCAGAACCAATATGCAGAGCAACCCCATCATCTACCGGCCACAAGCCGCGCGCGACACCGTGTTGAGTAATTTCCGGGCCTACGATTTCATAAACGACCCGTCGGGCTCGAACGTTCCGCAGCGCGCGCTCTTCAGCGATCAATACGGTGACCAGAATTTTCTCATCGAGCACTTCGAGATACGGAACACCGAGCGGGGAATCTTCCTAAAGGGCACCACACCGGGCCCCGTCTTCAATTACGGTACGATTCGATACGGGATCGTCTCGAACGTAACATCGTGCTATCAGTTCAACGACCTCGATATGGTGAACTTGACGACAGTGCACTACAACATCTGTATGGACGTACCGTCGGGCGCGGGCATAAGAATTTCGAGCGAGACGTCGCCCGCTAGGAACCTCCTGATTCACAACAACACGGTCGCGCGGGTGAGCGCTTCGAGCATCAACGTCGCCGGTTGCTTTTACGGCCGGGCGAACGGATTCGCTACGAACGTCGTCATCCGCGACAATCTTTGCGATCTCGACAACGGCCCCTACGGCCACGGCGCCGACTTCGGCGAAATCTCGACGCTGCCCACATTGCTCGATTTCAACGCCTATTACAAGAATGGCGCGAACGTCACCTGGTCCCACGGCGGCGTCCAATATAACAGCCTCGCGAGCTGGCAGAGCGGAATCGGCCGCGAGCCGCGAAGCCGCGTCTTAACGAGCACACCGTTCTTAAACCGCGAAGCCGGCGATCTTCGAATCCAGTCGGGCCACGTCACCAAAACCTCCTCTTCGACTGGAGGCGAGGTCGGTGCGCACGGAGGGCTGCACGCTCCAGGCGTACGCGCGCCCGCATCCTATCCATAAATTCGGGGTGTGGCCCGCACTCACTCGTAGCCGAGCGCCTTCAGCTTCTCTTCATCAAAGCCGAAGTGATGGCCGAGCTCGTGAAGTAACGTGATGCGGATCTGCCGCCGCAGCGACTTGCGGGAGGCGCCGGCCAGCCGCTCGATGGGGCCGCGAAACAGATGAATGCTCACCGGCGTCTCGATCGGCGCGAACACGCTCCGCTCGTTGAGCGGCACGCCTGAATAGAGCCCGCAGAGATCGGCGTCGTCGTCTTCGGTTTCGATTCCCAAATCTTCGAGGATCGCTTTTGATGGCTCGTCGGCCACGATGACCGGAATCTCCTCGAGCAGCGCCCGCACGTCGGCGGGCAGGCCCGCGATGATCTCTTCTAAGATGGAGTCGAATTCGCCCGTTGCCATATCAGATGCGGCTTATAGCTGCTGGAAAGTTCCGCTCGGCCCGCCGAACCGCCCCGGAACGTCCGCGTCGGCTCTGACTTCGTCGAGTCCTTCGAGCATTCGTTCCATGTCGAATAATATCTTTTCGCCACCGTATTCGACGACCGTCAGCTGGCCGAAGAATCGCATCTGAATTCCGAGCACGCTGGAAAAACTGCCGTGCGTGTTGGTCACCTTCGCGCTTCGGGCGCCCGCATAGCATTCGGCGTCCAGGTCGAAGATGATCGTATCGTAGTTGCCCGGGCGCACGAAAATCGTACCGAGGCTGGTGCCGCCCGGCTTGAGGTAATACTCGCCAAGCCTCATGTTTGAATCGTAATTTTGAGTGCCGTCCTGCGAATTCCAGAAGTGCAGCTCTTCTATGCAGATCGCAATTTCGCTCAGGCCGGAGGCGTTCGCGTCGAACGAAGCGATTTGCAGTTCGACCATACGCGGGTTCCCGGTCGAAGTGCTTTCGCCTTGTTCCGGTGCCTGAATGATCGTCGTTTGGCTGCACTGATTGTACGTGAGAGGAAGAGTCAAGATCGCCAGCGCGAATAAAACTAATTTAAACGTTTTCATTCTCTGTCCTTCTCGTTTTGGTCAGCGGAAACGCGGCCAGGGTCACATGATAGACGGCGTCGGGACCAGCCGCGGTTTTCTCCAGCGCGATCAGCTCTCGTGCGGATCTCTCTAAGATTTCGTGTATTTTTTCGAAGTCACGCTCGCTCACGCAGAGTGTTTCTCCGAGTATGGAGCGCCGCGAATGGTGGACACTCGTCATCGCCTCTCCGGCGAGCCGGAGCATTTGCTGATGAAACTCGCGCAGCGCGAGCTGGAACACGCCGTCTTTGCAGGAAAGCGTTTTTCTCACGACTTCGGCCGAGCCGTCGGGCTTTACCTTTATGAATTTTTGTTCTTCCAGAAACTCCAAAGCGCGCCTGATTTCTGCCGGAGCCACTTTGTAGGCGAGCTGATTCTGAATCCACGCGGGGTCGGGTTTGAACTCTTTCGTCGCGGCGAGCTCCTTGATTGCCACGTAAAACCACTTCGTCAAATAGCGATAGACTTCGAACTCCTCCGGGTTGTTCTTTCGATAGGTGCTGAAGTTCTGAAGCTTGTTGAGTGCTTGAACGCGCTCCTCTTGTGAGGAGGAGTCCGCGATCACGCACAAGAGCTTGAAATATGATTGTTCCGCAGGGGTGAGCTCGAGCGCCGGGAGAATCTTTTCGATCGTCGTGCTCGACAGAGACCTTCGGCCGTTGAGCACCATCGTAAAATAGGGCGGAGTCAGTCCGACGGATTTCGCGAAGGCACGCGTCGAGAAATCGCGTTCGCGCGATTTTCGAAAATTAAAATGGTCTTTCAGGTAGGCACGGTAATCATGGTATTCGTACACGACGGGTGCCTTGGCAGAGTGAGATGTGTAAGTATCGACTTCCATGAATGCTGCGGGCCTCTCTTTCTGCCTCTTCATTGTAGCAAAGTCTGAGCCATGCGCGCACTCGTTCGTAGAATGCTGTTAATATATGCTGACCACAAAACCAGATTATAGTCATTAATTTCAATAACTTATGCGATAGGATCGCGCCGAATGTTTGAATGTGGTCAGAGATTGTTGTTAATATGTTGACTCATTCTGGGACGGCGAAGGTAAGATCTTGAAATTGCTCATGTTTTTAGCTCTTTCTCGAATGTTAAGGCCTATTCTGTTAATAAAAACTTGGACATATTTGCTTTAACTATTTGAAATAACAAAAGAATAATTTTTGGCGAATCAATCGCTTAGAAAAATCTGTTAACATGCGAAGATCTTTGTAGTCACTTTACGGTCCGCCCGCGTGGTCCCCCGTT
>DASUEL010000568.1:0-8781 GCA_036275095.1 Bdellovibrionales bacterium | reverse complement strand
CTTTGAAATAGGCGCGAAGCGGCTGGTGATGGCAATCGTGGCACGTCGTTTTCTCCCCGTGAATGCTTTGAGCCCAGCCGACCGTGGCGTAGTCGTGCACGTGGCAGCTCGTACAAAAACGCGCGTCGGTCCACACGTACTCGTAGGCCTTGTAGCCGGGGAACGCGCCGGCCAGCGCTCCGAGCACCATTGCCGGAAGAACCACGGAGAGACTCGCGGCCAGATACTTCAGGAGATTACCCATCAAATACCTCCGTGCGGCAGCACCGCCGCAAGGAAGAACGCGTTAAAAACCAGAAAGGCTCCGATCAGAAATCCTAAGATGGCGGCCCCCACCATGAGCGCGACTCGCCACCTTGCGGGGAGATTCGGTTTGACGGAGCTCACGGCGTGCCTTTCTTCATGAGTTTATGAAAATCCGAATACAGCCTGTTGGTTCGCTCACCGTGGCAAGAGGCGCAGAACCTCACCGTGTCTTCGCGGGCGCGCATGAACTTCTCGTCGCGCGGCCGATGGTGGACCGCGTGGCAGGTCGTGCAGCTGATCTTACCTTCATGAAGCGGGATTTTTCGGGCGCTTTCGACCTGTGCGACAATCGCAACCTCGCGATGATGGTGGTTCTGGCCGGCATGGCAGCTCACGCAGAGCTGCGCGGGCGGTTTCACGAGCCCCTTCGCGTTCAAAGAGTGGGCGGCGTGGCAGCTCGCGCACGCGCCTCCAGCCGCCCGGCCGTCCCAAACGTGGTTCGTTTTCGCCAATGACTCAGCCTCATGACACGATTGACACAGCTTGCCCGGGCGAAACTGCAGGTATGCAATCTCTTTCGAGGTGTGATGAGCGTCATGGCATTTGCCGCACGAAACGGGATGTTTGAACGCGGTCGGCTCGAGCTTGTGGAGCTGGCTGAGAGCGCCCGAGTCGTGGCACATCCAGCAGCTCTGAACCGGCTCTCCCGTGAGCTCGGGCCTGCGCATGAAATTTTGCCGGAACGTGGGCCCGTGAACGCGCTCCACAGGCTCGGCCAGTGCCTGCACTTCGAATACTTGAACGCGATTTCTTAAAAAATCGGAGACGAAGAGCCGGTCGCCGGCCGCCGCGAGGCCTTGCGGAAAACCCGGCGTAAAGAGGCTTACGCCATCGGCTGAAAGGGCGCCGCGATAGGCACCGTCACGCTCGAACGCGAACACCGCGCGCAGCTGCGGGTCGGCGATGAACAACGAGCCGTTCGGCGCGGTGGCCAAAAGCTTGGGTGCCTTGAAGCTTCCTTCCCAAACGCCCCAGCGGCCCCATTTTTTCCATATGCCTTTTTCGAAGACCACGATTCGCGGCCGGAACGGATCGATCAGCACGAATCCGCCGAGGGGAAGCATGGCACCTGACCGATACATCGTTCGCGAAAGATCGAGCCGGTCTTGCCAGCCCTCGAACGGGTTCTGCTCCCGCGAAGAATTGAAATACTCGATATCGGGATCTTTCGGCACTTCAACCGTTTTGAACGTTTTCAAATCAGAAGACACGTGCAGCTTGTTCTGAAGCACGGCGCACGCACCGTAGCCGCAAAACAGATCGTGCGCGGGCGAAGGCTCCGGCAGTGAGAGCGCGCGAAACGCGGCATTCTCGGCGCGCGCCGTCCGCGCCAGTAAGACGCCGCGGGGGCCGGCATTGGCGAGAACGAGCAGCTCGTCGCCGTGACAGGCCAGCGCCGAAACTCGCAGCGGGCGCGGCAGCGACGGCGGCAGCTCGACGTCGCGAGAGGAGCGGTTCGAGAGATTCACCGCGACGAGCGCCTGACGGCGAACCGAGAAAACCCACAGCGTGCCCGCGCACGCGGCAAGGCGCGCGGGTCCGGGCACTTGAAGCTCAAACACACGTTTAGCCGGCAAGAGCGTGTACGGGTTCTTCGGCGACGTCTCAGAAAAGCCCAGCGCCGCGAAGAGCGCGACCGCGATCGCCAAAGCGCGCTTCATGGGCGCACCTTCTTCCAGGTGTGGCACGAGACGCAGTCTTTTTTGATCATGGCATCGGGTTTCGCCCGCAGCTCGAGCTCGTCTCTAGCGAGCGCCGGCTGATTCTTGAGGAAGCTCTTCTGCGATTTGATTTCGAGCCGGTCGGCCCGGTGGGGCGAGTGGCAGTCCAAACAGGAGATCTTATGTTTCAGGTGCTCGTCGACTCCGCTGTGCGGTGACGGGCTATGGCAGTTGAGACAGGTCTTCTCGACGCCTGCGCGCACCGTGAATTTCGAGCCCGCCTTCTGGTGGCAGGCCGTACACGCGGAGGTGCGGCCGATCTCTTCGTGGCTGAGCCTCATCGTCGCCGTACCATGAGGATCGACCCGGCCCGAGCCCTGCCCTTGCGCGAACGCTACCGCAAAAAACAAAACAGCGCCGAGACCCGCGTAGCTCATGGCGCGGCTCCGTTGTTGCCGTGGCAGGCCGCGCAGCTGTTCAATCCTTGCTGGCGCACGGCCTCTCTTGCGTAAGGAAAGCTCGGCGCGCCCAAACGGTCCACCTGATGCAGATTTTCAGGAACGTGGCACAAATAGCACTCGCGCCGCCCGTAACCGTGCGGATGATTGCGCTCGTTCAGCGTCAAGTCTGACGCCGTGATCGCGCGCGGGCTCTCGTACTGGCGCTCTACGGCGCACCCGGAAATCAAAATTGCGACAGCGACGATCGCTCTCACTTCTTCACCCCCAGGTGGCAGGAGGTGCACGTATTCTTGCTCGAGTGGCACGCGATGCACGCCTGCGGGTTCGCGCGTGCGCTGATGCCGTGGGTGACCGTGAAATTCGGCGGATGCACGAACGGGCGCGTGACGTCTTTTTGAGCATGGCATTTCGTGCAGGAGTTATCGACGTCACTGTGGCACTGCGTGCACGATTTGTTGTTTTGCTGGGCGTACCAGCCGTGGCGAATGCGCCAGTTGGTCTTGTGATCGGCAGGCGCCAGGCGCGCGTTGTCGGCGTGGCACAAGGTGCACTGATTCGGGCGCGGAAAGCTCACTGTTCCGATATGGCATTGATGGCAAACCCCTTTCGGCGGGTTCAAAAACCCGGCGCCCACGCGCGGAGCAAGAGGATCGGAGCCCTTTGCTTTCACCGCGAAGGTGTGGCACTCGGCGCACGTGATCGACGAGCCTTTCATGATCTTCTCGTGACGGCCGTGGTGAAAGAGCGTCTTGAGCCCGGTCTTCAGCGCCGGGGGCGACTCCGTCGGCGCGGGCCGCGCAAGCGAGATCAACGCCGCGCAAATCATGAAAGCTAAGGCTTTAAAGGTAAGTCGTGACATACGCCATGGCTCTCGCGTTGAATTCAAAATAATGGTTTCGTTCGACTTGCGCTGAAACCCAGGTTTTTACGGATTGACTGAGTGAAGTCTCGTAGCTGACGCGCCCGTGGTGAATCCAGCCCCGCACGCCGTTCACTTTTTCGAGGTAACCCACGTCGAGATCGGTCTGCACGCGCGAAAGGTCGGACACTTCAATCACCCAGCGCAGGCCTCCGTCCCAAAGCTCGCCGCCATAGCCCGCGATGTGCGTCGCTACGGGTGCCAGGCGGCTCGAGCGGCTAAGCGGAAAATCGTAGCTCACCTCCTGCAGGTGCGAGACTTCGCGCTGCACGCCCGAGTTGAACTGAACTTGCCGGCCGTTCAAACGCAAAAGCGAAGACCCGGTCGCGGCCCAAGAAACGCCGGCGCCCAGAGACTCGGAAGCCGAGACCGCGAAGGCACGGTACAACAGTGACGTGCGGTCGCGATAATCGGTCGGCCGAGGATTGCGGTGCATGAAGTTGATATCGGCGTCGAGACCGCTCGCGACGGTCACCGCCAGATCCGCCAAGCTCTGATCGACCGCTCCAGTGTCGGCGGAGGCCTCCCCTTTGAGCAGAAGCCGCGGGCTCAGCGGCAAGCCTTGGTGCTCGGTCAGCAGCGACGCCGCGACAAGTTTGGTTTGAAGTCTCTCACCGCGGCCCGAAAATCCGGCCTTCAAATGATGGGTCGCGACGCTTTTGCCCGCGATGGCTCCGACGATGGGCTCATTGGCTTCGAGCTCGTTCATATCGAGCGTGCGCAGCCAGCCCGCGTGAAGATCGAAATTGAATAGCGAAGGCTGATCGAACGACGCGCGCGCGCCGTCGAGCAGAGCCAGATCGAAGTTCTCCGCGAAGAGCTGCCGGCCGGCGATCATGTTGAATTGGCGCTCGCTCGCGCCGCTTCCGAGCAGCGGGAAGCCGACGTTGACTTGATCGGGAAAGAACCTCCATTCGTCGGTCGCGAAATCCCGATTCAGCACGAAATCGACCCGCGCCTCGACTCCACCGTTATAAAGGCCTCTGAAAGAACCGGTATGAAAGACCGGAAATCGCGCGGTCTGGCTCGCGTCGCGCAGATAGCCGGCGGACGTGGTCGTCTGGTACGTCGAAAACGCCGAAGCCTGATCAGCAAAGATTATCGCGAGAAATATCCAAAACATACTCAGACTCGGATTCGGCAAAAGGGATGGGAATAGTTAATCCAATCCATGGCGTGAGTCCACTGCGGAGACCCCTCTGATAAAGGTTTTACCGTCGGCACCCGGCCTACAGGACAAGTTGGCACGCTCATTTAGAAGACCAGCTCCTCGAGGCTCCCCCTCAACCGCCGCGCACGATTTCAAACTCGACCCGGCGATTTTCACGCCGCCCCTGAAAATTTCCGTTATCACCGATGGGCTCGGCCTCACCGAGTCCTTCGACACCAATACGCTCCGGCTCGAATCCCTCGGCTTCGATTAGATATTTGCGAATGGCCGTTGCGCGCCTGAGGCTGAGGCTTTCATTGTACGAATCCGTACCGATCGAATCCGTATAACCGATGACGATGACCTTTTTGAAGGAGCGCTTTCGAAGATGCCTTGCGATCGCACCGAGGGTTTGAGCGTAATCTCCGATCATTTGGTCAGAGTCGAAATCGAAGAGCACCGCATGGGTCAGGATACGATCGGGCGAGCCTTTCTCCCGAAACGCTTCGTCCCGTGCGCCGAACAGCGGGCCGAACGTGTAGTTCAGGCCGGTGTAAGCCCGCCAATCCGGAGAGCTCACGCCGTGCGTGAGCTCGGTGCCCGCTCCGCCATGAAGCGCGAGCCGGTCAGTCAAGTCGTGCTTGACCCCTCCAATGAGCTCGAGCGACGAAGCGTTGCGATCCGGGTTCGAAGCCTTTCGCTCGGCGGGAAGGCTGCCGAATATCTCGAAAATCAGTTTCGTATCGACGCTCGGCAAGTGATAGCTGGCCGCGATGCCTCCGATGTACTGATCGCCCACGGGCTCGAAGAACGCGCCGGGAACGGGCGCGCCGGGCTGGGTCTTGCGATAACCGGCATTCACTCCCACTGCCCATTTCTTGATGGTCGTATCCCACGCGGCCTCGAGGTTATACACGGGCCCCGCGCCCAAACCCATGTATGGATTGTTCGTCGTTCGATCGAAATTGACCGAGCCGATCAGCGCGAAGCCGCCGCGCTCGTCGCCGGTCAGACGGTATTTCGTATTCAATCGGATTTCGGTGTTGCCGGTCTTGCGGAACTCGCCGTGTGTCACCGAATCGGAGCCCACGGTTTGGCTCAATATGAAGGGCGCGCTGACCCCGACGGACCAGTTGTCGGTGAGGCCCAAACCGAAATTGAGATCGAGACCCAAGAGCGTGTCGTTGAAGGTCGTTCGCCCCTGCGAGCCGCTCTCGAGGTATGGCAGGCTGTTGACGGCCTCATTGAAAAACACGCCGAGATTCAAGAGGCCAGGCTTCAGTGTCTCGGAGCTATGAATCGTCACGAAATCGAGGCCGTCGGTAATCGTGTTGAAGTTTTGCAGTCCGTTGCCGACGACGTTGGCCGAGGCCGGAGCGGCCAGCGCCGACGCAAGAAGCGCGAATGCCAATGAACGTTTCATGGCCTACCCTTTCGAATCGGCGGCGCGCAGCCGTTCCGAGCACGCGTCCGTCCATTTGGATTGAGTCTTGAGCGACACGCACGACTTGAAATAGGTCTCCGGGAGCTCCCAGATATTCGCGGCGCTCAGCCCGATCGCGGCCAGTCCCGCAAGATAAAGCGCTTCGGCATCGGCGGCGTGTTCGGGAGCGCTCAGGTAAGCGTGGGCGACCGCCGAGGCACGCAAATAGTAAATAAGCGCGACGGGCTCGCGGCTCGTGCCTTGCGCGCGCTCGGCGCGAGCGACCAGCGAGCGAAGCGCTTCGAGTGTCACCGGCAGTTTGGACCCCTCTTTGCGCCACTCTTTGGCCTGCTGCCGCCAGCCCATCGCGACGGTCTTCAAATTTTGCGGATAAGTCTTCGCGTCGAAGAACCGGCTGATCAGCTCGAGCGTGAGGCTCGGGTTGTTACGGGTGCGAACCGTGATGGCGAGCAGGCGGATAAAAGCTTCGTTCCATCTTTCTTCGTTGTTTTTGGCCCATGCCGGGTTCGCCAGCGCCTTTTCGTATTGAACGACAGCCCGGTCAAATTGGCGTGTGGCCGCGTAGTAGTCGGCTTGCTGAATGGCGCTCAAATTCGAGAAGTCGGGTTTGAACTCCGTTCTCTCAGGCCCCAGCTTCATCGAGTGGCAGGCGATACAATGGCGGCTGACGCTCAAGAGCTCGCGGCTTCCATGCGCCCAGCGCCCCGATTCCATCGATTTGATCGAGCTCTCAATCTGCGCGCGCAAACCGGTTAGCACCGCCTGCATTTGCGGATCGGAGCTCGGCGCGGTCTTCAGCTCTTTCACGTCATGGGCCATCTTGAGGAGCGCCCTCGCTTGCTTGAGGGTTTCGGCCTTTTCCTCGGCGCGCATGAAGACCTCGGGCGTGATCAAATTCGGCAATAGCTCGGTCAGCTTGGCCGACATCTCACGCATCGAATCGTGCCAGGTCGCTCCCGTGAGAAACGCAGTTAATGTCATCAGAAGTGCAATTCGCTTCATAGAGTCCTCGCTTATTTCAAGTCGTAATGTCCGACTGGATGCTTCAGCTGACAGAGTCCGCCGCCAAGGGTGTGCAGGGCATCTTGCTCGTTGAAGTCGAAGGTGATTCTGCGGCCCGTGTCAACGCGGACGGGGTCGCGGCCGACGGCTTCGAAACGCAGGCCCGCCGCCGGCCCCGGCGGAAGCCTGAGGCTACAGATCGGTTCACCGCCCGCGCTTTCGACCCGATTGGCTCCTGTTCGTTCGCTCAAGACGAAGTCGATTTTTGAAAACGAGTCGCCCGGCAACCAGGTTGGCGACAACGCGCGATTGAGCGTGCCGAAGAAGTCTTTTGAGAGCGCGCAGAGGTCGACTTCACCCGCCGTGATCTCGACGGTCTGTTTCGCGCCGGGCGCGCGGTTGATGCGAACCTGAGCGACGTGAACGAAGACTCCGAGCGTGCAGGCCAAGCTCGGCGGCGGCTTTGGACATGGCGGTTTTTCGCCCGGCGGCTTCGGCCTCGGCGACGGCTCGGGGCTTGGATGCGGCTCCAGGCAATCGCAGGGCTCTTCGACGTCGTTCTCTGCAACGGCGCTGGTTTTCTCGAATCCAAAATCGGCCGAGCAGCCACCCACGAGGGCCGCCAGCATGGCTGTAAGAATGAGGTTATTTCGAAGTTCGCTCATGAGAGCCTCCCTGCACCGTTTCATAGTTTATGACTGTGCAAGGTTCAGAGGCAGGCTCCAGAAAGCGGTATGCGATTAGAGCGTCCAACTTTTGAACAGCGCCCGGGACAAAATGGCAAATCCATTGAACTGTCCTATCGCCCAGGATACGTTTTAATCCTCAGGGAAAGGATTTCCGAGGTTCAAACGCGATGTTGAATTCCATCATCAGATTCGCCCTCAATAATCGCTTCATGGTTTTGCTTCTGGCCGCGGCTTGCACCGTCTACGGCGTCTGGACGGCCATGAGCTTGCCTGTAGACGTCTTCCCGAATCTCAACCGGCCCACAGTTACCGTGATTTCCGAGGCGCACGGCCTGGCTCCCGAAGAAGTCGAAACGCTCGTGACACTGCCTCTCGAGTCTGCATTGAACGGCACGCCAGGCGTGCTCCGTGTACGGTCTTCCAGCGGAATCGGAATCTCGATCGTTTACGTCGAGTTCGACTGGGGCACCGAAATTTTCAGAAACCGCCAACTCATCGCCGAGCGGCTGCAGCTCGTGCAGTCGCGCCTTCCGCAAGGCGTGCTGCCGGTCATGGGCCCGGTTTCCTCCATCATGGGAGAAATTCAGTTCGTGGGCCTCACGAGCTCCGAAGTCCCGCCGATGGAGCTGCGAACGCTCGCCGACTGGAACGTGCGCCCCAGGCTCATGACGATCCCCGGCATCAGCCAAGTCGTCGTGATGGGCGGCGAAGTGAAGCAGTATCAAATCCTGGTATCGAGCGAGAAGCTTCAAAAAAAGGCCGTCTCGCTCGAAGACCTGAAACACGCGCTTTCGGAGATCAGCGAAAACACGACCGGCGGATTCATCGATATCGGTGAAAAGGAATTTCTCATTCGCCCTCTGGGCCGGGTGTCCTCCATCGAAGAAATCGAAAACTCACTGATCGGAACTCATTTCGGCCAACCGGTTCTGGTGAAAGACGTCGCCGAAGTCAAAATCGGAGCGAAAACCAAACGCGGCGAAGGCTCCATTAACGGCAAACCCGCCGTGGTGCTCACCGTACAGAAACAGCCGACGGCGAGTACGATCGACTTGACCGGGAGAATCGACGCCGAACTCGCCGAGATACAAAAGGCGCTCCCGGCAGGAATCAAAGTCGAAAGCGACCTTTTCAAACAAGCGCATTTCA
>DASUEL010000567.1:0-2139 GCA_036275095.1 Bdellovibrionales bacterium | reverse complement strand
CGCCCTCGTCGAAGGCGTCGAGCTGCGGCGCCGGCTCCAGCTTCGCGTCACCGGCGAGCGCGCCTCGGTCGATCTCGTCGCGTCGCTCGGGCGGCTCGGCGCGCTTTGGGCGGCGTGCGAGCTCGCGCTGGGCGGCCAGCTGTCGCCAGGCGAAGTGCTGGCCGTTAGCATGTATCTCGACGGCGTGATCGGGCCGCTGGAGCGAATTCCGTTCATCTTCACGGAGCTCGAGCAGGCGCGCGTGGCACTCGAAAAAATCACGCCGGTCTGCGAGCAGGCCGAGCGGTCGGGAGCCACGGGGCGCGCGCTCGTGTCCTCCAAGATCAAAGGGCACATCGCGCTCGAAAACGTCAGCTACAAATATCCTGGAAGCGCGAGTTGGGCGTTGCGCGGGATCTCCCTCGATATTCGACCCGGTGAAACCGTCGCCATCGTCGGAGAAAGCGGCTGCGGTAAGACGACCCTCGCGAATTTGATCGCCGGAAGCCTCACGCCGGGTGAAGGCCGCGTTCTGCTCGACGGGATTCCGCTCCCGGCGCTGTCACCGGTTGCCGTTCGAATGCAAGTCGGAATCGTCCGGCAGGATGATAGGCTCTTCGCCGGAACGATCGCCGAAAACATCGCGTTTGGTGATCTCGCGCCCGACTCCGCGCGGATCGAGTGGGCCGCCGAACAGGCGAACGCGCGCGAGTTCATCGACTTGTTTCCTTCGAAGCTGAACTACTATCTCGCCGAGGGCGGGCTCGGCTTGTCGGCCGGGCAGAGACAGCGCCTAATTCTCGCGCGAAATTTGTATCGAGACCCCGCGGTGCTCATTCTCGATGAGGCGACCTCGGCGCTCGACGTTCGCTCCGAAGCGGCCGTAACGGCCGCGCTGAAAGCCGTCCTCAAGGGCCGTACGGCAATCGTGATCGCCCACAGGTTCGCGACGATTCGAAACGCCGACCGCGTTTTCGTAATTGAAAACGGAAGGCTCGCCGAGCAGGGTACGCCGTCGGAGCTTCTGGCAGCCGGCGGCCTCTTCACGGGGCTCACTTTGGCGCAAACGGCGGGAGGCACGGCATGAGAGCCGGTCTTCAAGACTTCAGCCGCGACCCGGCTCTTCCGCCGCGTAAGGCGGTGAGCGTGCGGCAGCACGATCAAATGGATTGCGGAGCCGCATGCCTCGCAACCGCGGCTCTTTATTACGGGCGGCAGATCAGTGTCGCGAAGTACCGCTCGCTCGTGCACGTCACTCGTGATGGCGCTTCAATGCTCTCGGTCAAGCGCGCGGCCGAACATACCGGGTTCAATGCCATGGGAATTTACGCCTCGTATGAGGCGTTGGCCGGGTTTCAAACGCCGTTTATCGCGCTCATGAAATACCATTTCATCGTGGTCTTCGAGGTTTCAGCGGAACGGGTGGTGGTCTCTGACCCGGCCCGCGGGCTGTTGACACTGACGCCCGATGAGTTCAAACGCGATTGGTCTCAAAGCGCGCTCCTTTTGAAGCCGACGCCGGGGCTTTATGAATTTCCCGAGACGAAAACGTCTTATCGCGAGTATCTGTCGCTCCTGAACGGGTCGCGTCTTCTCTTGCTCGAGATCCTGCTGTGTTCGTTTCTCGTCTTCGCCGCGGCTTTGATGTTGCCCGTTTTCGTGCAGTCGGCCGTCGACCTCATGCTCGTGCCGGGAGTCGCCGAGTTTCCGAAAGCGCTCGGGCTCTTCGTTCTCTTTCTGGTGCTCGCGGCCTCGGTCGGAGACTGGGTTCGCGGCTATTTGATCGGTCATCTCAGCGCGCGGCTGGACGTGAAGTTTTCTTCGCTTTTCTTGAAGCACGCGCTACGGCTCCCGCTGAGCTTCTTTGCCGTTCGCCGGGTCGGCGATATCACCAGCCGCATGGCCGAAATTCAGCGGGTGCGTGATTTCTTTACCGGCCGTTCAATGCTGCTTTTTCTGAACCTGATTTCGCTCGTGCTGTATGGCGGTGCGCTCGTCGTATACAGCCCGCTCGTGTTCGCGGCCGTGCTGGCGCTGCTCCCGGTACTTGCGCTTTACGTTTATTGGACGGTTCCGAAGCTTGTGAAGCTGCTCGAGGCGGGCTTTCAAGAACTTGCGAAAAATCAAAGCGCGACGTTCGAGCTGATGGCGGGCGCAGAG
>DASUEL010000566.1:0-2787 GCA_036275095.1 Bdellovibrionales bacterium | reverse complement strand
GTCTTGGGCGATGGTACCCCTGTTCGGGTCATGAAAATAAAAACCCGCGACGGCCTTTCAATCGAAGTGTATCGCGCGAGCAATTATGATCTCGTTCAACGCATTCACCTTGATCAGAAGAAAGACGGCTTTTTCACATTTCGGGGCGAAGCCGCCAATCTGGTGCTGACGGACGTCGACGGCGATGACGTTCCTGAGATCGTGGCACCCGGCTACGATCAAAATCTGACGGCGCAGCTCAACGTGTATCGCTATGACCCCGACAGCCAGCTCTTTCATCGCATGATGAACCCGATGGAGCTGAAAGTCTCAGATCTTTAACGTTTCTTGTTTCGCTTTGAAAGATCGCGCCAGGACTTTCCTTGGCGGGCCTTGGCGTTCTGCTGAAAACTCTGTACGGCGCGATTGTGAGCGTCGTAATCCTTCGAAAAAATGTGAGTGCCGTCGTTACGGCTGACGAAATAAAGAAACTCACTCGTCGCCGGCTGAAGCGTGGCCCGAAGGGCCTCAAGTCCCGGGTTCGCAATAGGGCCCACCGGCAATCCCGCCTTGGTGTACGTATTGTACGGATTGGGAGTTATGAGATCCTGCCGCGTAATACTCAAAAGATAATTTCCCGTAGCTTCCCATTTGCCGTACAGCACGGTCGGATCGGCCTGCAGCTTCATGCCCATACGCAGCCGGTTATGATAGACCGACGAGATGATGGGCCGCTCTTCCGGCGCTCCGGTCTCTTTTTCGACGATGCTTGCGAGCGTGACGATCTGGTGTCTGGTCAAACCGGATGCCCCAGCCAGCGCGGCCACCTTTTCGAAATTTTGCAGAAAGCGGGAAATCATCTGCTGGATGATCTCTTTTTCGGTCATGTATTTCGTTACGCCGTACGTCTCCGGGAACAAATAACCCTCGCACGACGGCAACGCCTCACCGAGCAGGCTTCGCAAGAACTCCGGGTTCTTGCAGAGAGAGAAAAACGTCTTCTTCTTTCCGTAGCCCTTCTTTTCTATGAGCTCACCAACGTCATAAATATTGGCGCCCTCGACGACGGTAAGCGGATGTTGAATGCTCTTTCCCGACACGATGACGCCAAGAACTTGAAGAGGTGTCATATCGGTTCGCAGCGCATACTCGCCCACGCGCACGCGATTCGCATGGCCCGTGATACGCGCAAGTAACTTCAGCTTTCCGGCGCTCGTGACGAGTCCCTGACTTTCGAGCTCACGTGCGACGGCGCTAAACGGCCCTGGCTTTAGCTCGAAAACGACCTCCCGGCCTTCGACTTCAGGTGCCTCGTTCAAGAAGAAAAACGCCAAACCGCCGGCCAGCAAACCCGCGGCAACGACGAACAACAGCCCTCCTAAAACGAGGCGTTTCATCTAATCGTCGAACCTCATGCCCGGAGGCGCTTTGGTTTTGTCGAGCGGAGCCGTATCTTCGAGGCAGGCGTAGGGGGCCGTGCAATAATAAACGGCGAAATGCGCGGAAGGTTGGTGGTTGCCCGACTTGCCCATACCTCCGAACGGAAGACGCGAGCTCGCGCCTACGGTCGCGCGGTTCCAGTTTACCAAGCCCACACGAGCCCGGCTCAATGCACGGTCATAAAAGGATCGATCTTTCGAAAATACCGAGAGTACGAGTCCATATGACGAGGAGTTCACGATGTCGACCGCTTCATCGAAATCATCCACCGTGTAAATGGCGACGTTCGGCGCGAAAAGCTCGGTTTTCTGATAAATCGACTCTGGATCGGGCTTGCTCACGATGTTGATGCTCGGCGTGACGTAGTAGCCTTGATAAGGCAGATCAAGCGTCTTTCCGCGCATGAGACTTTCGCAGCCTTCGCGTTTCGCGATTCCCTGGAAGCGAATGTACTTTTCGACGGCGGCCTCGTTGATGAGTGGGCCCATGAAAACCTTTTCACTCCAGTGCCCGATCGAAAGCTTTTTCGCGGCCTCGTAAAAACGCGAGATGAACTGATCGGCGATGCCCCGGCCGAGAATCAAACGGCTCGTGCACGAGCAGCGCTGGCCTGTCGAAGAAAACGCGCCGATGATATTTTCAAAAACGGCCTTTTCGAGATCGGCGTCGTCCCATACGATCGATGCGTTTTTTCCGCCCATCTCGAGCGCGGCGATCTTCCAGAAATGCGTCATCGTGGCTTGCTTGATTTTGAGGCCGACTTCGTAGGAGCCGGTAAGCAGAACTCCCTCGACGCTTTCATTCAGCACGAGCCGCTCACCCGTGGGCCCCCGGCCCTGCACGAGATTGAAAACGCCTTTGGGAAACTGAGCGCGCTCGAAGAACTGCGCCAGCAGCTGGCCGGTGGCCGGCGTCAGCTCCGACGGCTTGAAGACGACTGTGTTGCCGGTCGCCAGCGCTGGAATAATGTGTCCGTTAGGCAAATGCGCCGGAAAGTTGAAGGGGCCGAGCACCGCCATCACACCGCGCGGCTTGTATCGAATGAATCCCGTAGTACCCGGAAGCGCATTGTCGACTCTTTGATCGGCGACGAGCTTCAGCGAGTCGTTCAGCGTTACATCAATTTTGTTGGCGAGGGCACGCGCTTCCCCTTGCGTCTCCCAAAATGGCTTTCCGGTCTCGCGAGAAATGACTTCGGCCATTTCATCGGCATGGGCCAGAAATATTTCTTTGAGACGCAGTAGGTAGCTCTTTCTCTGATCGAGGGAGAGGGCCGCCCAGCTGGGGAACGCTTCTTTTGCGGCCTTACAGGCTTCGTCGACTTGATTGAACTCGTATTCGATCGTGATGACCTGGTCTTTCAGGTCA
>DASUEL010000565.1:0-4900 GCA_036275095.1 Bdellovibrionales bacterium | reverse complement strand
CCGCCAAGCCGAGCAAAATCAAGCTTCCGGCCAACGCATGCGCCATGCCGCCGCCGATCTCGCCGACCGGGAGCGGCAGCTGCGTGAAGAAATCGAGATTCACTCCGCTTAAGCCTTTTTTCAGCACGTACGTAAAGACGCTGACGAGCGGAACGATCGCCAGTGCCGAGCCCAAGCCCAGCATCACCATCATGAATCTGTCCAAGGCTTTACGCCTGAAATCCCGGCTGAACATTATTTTCTTTTCGCTCCTCGCGTGTTGGAGGCGATCACGATGCGCGCGAACGCGTTGATCGTAAGCGACACGAGGAACAACGACAGGCCGACGGCTGCCAGCGAAGAGAGATGAATTTGATTGGAGGCTTCGTTGTACTCATTCGCGATCATGCTGGCCATCGATTGCGACGGCGCGAAAAGCGAGGCCGAGATCTCTGGTCTGTTACCGATCACCATCGTGACGGCCATGGTCTCGCCGAGCGCGCGGCCGAGACCCAGAATGACGGCGCCGAAGATTCCCGAACGCGAATTCTTCAAAACCGCGAGCCGGAGCATTTCCCAATGGGTCGCGCCCAAGCCCAGAGCGGCTTCACGCTGATTGCGCGGAATCGCCTTGAAGACTTCCCGGCAGATCGTGGAAATCGTCGGCGTGATCATGATCGCGAGGATGATTCCGGCGGCCATCATGCCGACGCCGTACGGCGGCCCCTGAAACAACGGGAGAAAACCGAAGTACTCCCCGAGCCAGGGCTGCACGGACGTGCGCAGCCACGGCGCCAGAACGAAAATGCCCCAAAGCCCGTAGACGACGCTCGGAATCGCCGCCAGCATTTCGACCAAGAACCCCAGAATCTTCGAAAGCGGCGTGTAAGCGACCTCGGCGAGGTAGAGGCCGACCGCAACGCTGATGGGTGTCGCGATCAGCAACGCGAGTAGCGACGACACGACCGTGCCGTAGATCAGCGCGCCGGCGCCGAATTGCTCGGCAACTGGGTCCCAGTTGGTACCCGTCAAAAATCCGAGGCCGAACTGTTTCCAGGCCGGCCACGAGAGGTTCATAAGCAATGCGACGATCGCGATCAGAAGCGCGATGATACCCAGGCCGAACGTTCGAAGCCCGGCCTGAAACAAGCGATCTTGAATGTGATAATCGCGCCTCACTCGACCTTGATTTCCTTTACTTTGCTTTTTACTTTTTCGATCAAAGCAGCCGGGAGCGGAGCGTAGGAGAGCGGGGCTGCCATGAACTGCCCAGGCCCCATCGCCCAGCCGAGAAAGGCGACCAGCTTCTTGCCCTTTTCTCCCTTGAGTGTCTTGGGTACGAGCAAATATGTAAAGCCTGAAATCGGGTACGCGTTCGCGCCCTCGGCGTTCGTGATCGAGACTCTGAAATCGGCGGGCATCGCCTTCAGGCTGCCGGCCGCCGCGGCCGAAACCGTCGTCGAGCTGGGCATCACGAACTTACCGGATTTGTTCTTGATCGCCGCGACCGCCAATTTGTTCTGTTCGGCGAACGCAAGCTCGATATAACCGATCGATCCCGGCGTACTCTTGATGGAGCCCGTCACGCCTTCGTTGCCCTTGCTGCCGATGCCGACCGGCCACTTGACGGCTTTGCCGTCACCGACCTTGGCCTTCCAATTTGCGCCGGCTTTCGAGAGGTAATCAGTGAAAATGGCGGTCGTTCCACTGCCGTCGGAGCGGTAGACCGGCAGAATCGCCGTATCCGGAAGCTTGGAGGTCGGATTCAGCGCCGCGATTTTGGGATCGCTCCACTTTTTGATTTCACCGAGGTAAATGCCTTCGATCGTCGCCGCGTCGAGCTTCAAGTCGGTGACGCCTGGAACGTTGTAAGCGACCACGACCGAACCGATTACGGTCGGTATGTGCACGACGCCGGCTTTGACCTTCGCGATTTCATCGTCTTTCATCGGTGCATCGCTCGCGCCGAAATCGACCGTCTCATCAATAAGCTTACTGATGCCGCCACCGCTGCCGATCGACTGGTAGTTGATTTGCGCATTCGGGTCGATCTTTCGATATTCCGAGAACCACTTCGTATAAATAGGGTACGGAAACGTCGCGCCGGCACCGTTGATCGTGACGGGCTGGGCCGAAGCCGAAAACGCGAACGCGAACGCGGTGAGCAGAGCCGTGACTAGAAGCTTCATCGCTTTTCTCCTAAGCAACAGGTTTTCAGGACAGTACGAACCACACTTTATATACCCGAGTCCAAGCTTCACTAATTTTAGGGTTTTGTTAAGACAAAAAAACGCACATAAACCGCGACGTTATGCAGCGCCTGAAGCCTTTTTGATGGACGCCTGGCGAGCCTGGGGCTTCAATGATTGATCAAATTAAAAACGCGAGGACAGATCCATGCGCAGACTCATTTTAGCTTTGAGCGCTTTCATCTCACTTTCATGCACGCAGCCGCAAAAGCAGGCCGAGGCGCCGGCCGGCCCGGTTTTCAAACCGCGCGCCGCCACGAAAGGCCTCTCGCTCGAACACGCCGCGGAGCGGAGCTTGCGGGTGAGCAACGTCGACTACACGCTCGCATTTCAAATCGGTGAAGGCGACGACTTCGGCGGCCAAGCGGCGATCTCATTCGATCTGAAGCACAAGAGTCATCCTCTCACGATCGATTTCAACGACGGGCGGGTGACGAAACTGAAAATCAACGGGCAAGACGCCCCGATCGTCTACAACGGCATGTTTCTGACGCTCGAGCCCGCGCTCCTCGTTGAAGGCGCGAACTCCGTCGAGATCGCATTCACACACCCCTACAGCAAAAGCGGCTCCGGGCTTTACAAGTTCACCGACCCCGAAGACAAACGCGTTTATCTCTACACCGATTTCGAGCCTTACGACTCGAACCTGCTCTTCCCGCAGTTTGATCAGCCCGACTTGAAGGCGGCGTTCACGATGACCGTCGAAGCCCCCGCCGATTGGATCGTGGTTTCGTCGGTGCGCGAGAGCGCCGTGAAAGACAACTCAAAAGTCAAAACCTGGAGTTTTCCGAAGAGCGCGCGCTTCAGCACCTACCTCTTCTCACTGCACGCCGGCCATTACAAAGTCTGGGAGTCGAAGGCCGGGGATATTCCGCTCCGGCTGTTCGCCCGCCAATCACTCGCAAAATACGTTCAGCCTGAAGAGTGGTTCACCGTCACCAAACAAGGCTTCGAGTTTTTCAACGAGTACTTCGACTATGAGTACCCGTTCGTTAAGTACGACCAGCTCATCGTGCCCGACTTCAACGCGGGCGCCATGGAGAACGTCGGCGCCGTCACGTTTTCGGAGCGCTTCGTCCAGCGCGGCAAATCGACCGCGGAGGAGCGGGAGCGCCGCGCGAACACGCTCCTACATGAGATGGCGCACATGTGGTTCGGCAATCTCGTCACGATGAAATGGTGGAATGACCTGTGGCTGAATGAAAGCTTCGCGACGGTCATGGCCTACATCGCGGCCCAAGAAGCGACCGAATTCAAGAAGTCATGGCAGTCGTTTTTCACCGGCACCAAACAGTGGGCCTACTGGGAAGACCAGCTCGTCACGACCCATCCGATCGTCACGCACGTACCCGACACGACCCAAGCCTTCGTGAACTTCGACGGCATCACGTACGGCAAGGGCGCCTCGGCGCTCAAGCAATTGTCGTTCTTACTGGGCGCGAAGGAGTTCCGAAACGGCGTGCGCAAGTACTTCAAGAAATACGAGTTCGCCAACGCCGAGATGGCCGATTTCATTCGCGCGCTCGAAGACGGTTCGGGCCGCGAGCTCGGCGGGTGGACCGCCGAATGGCTGAACACTTCGGGCCTCAACACCGTCGAGGCCCGCTTCGAGTGCAAAGCCGACAAAATCACCGCGTTCCGGCTCGTGCAGTCGGCGCCGCAGGCCTACCCCACCGTGCGCACGCACAAGACGCAGATCGGTCTGTATGGACCCGTCGGCGATAAGGTGAAGGAGCTGCGCGTGGTACCCGTCACCTACTCCGGCGCCGACACGAACGTCTCGGTACTGGTGGGCCAGCCCTGCCCGCTTCTCGTGTACCCGAACCATGACGACTACGACTACGTGAAGGTCAGCCTCGACGGGAACACGATTCGCGCCGCCCAAACGAGCCTCGCGAAGATCGATGATCCTCTCGTACGCATCATGTTCTGGCAGACCCTATGGGACATGGTTCGTGACCAGCAGCTTCACCTGACCGCGTACGCCGGTCTGGTTCTTGAAAACGCGAAGAGCGAAAAGGAGCTGAAAAACCTGAAGTTCGTGCTCGACACGCTCGTCGGGCGCTGGAACAACGACGCCTCGGTCATGTACTACATGAATGAGGGCACCGAAAAAGCAAAGCTCGCCGCGCGCATCGAGAACTTCATTTGGAGCGGCCTCGAACGGGCCGAGATCGGCTCCGACTTTCAAAAGCTCTGGTTCGACTCGTACGTGAAAGTCGCGCGCACGAAAGCCGCGCAGGCCAACCTCACGCAAATGCTCGACGACAAGATTCAGTTCTCGGGCTTGGAGCTCGATCAAGACCGCCGCTGGAACACACTCTACGCGCTCAGCGCCCACGGCGCGGCAGGCACGGCCGCTCGGATAAAAAAGGAGCTGACACGCGACCCCTCTGAAAAGGGCCAGCAGGCCGCGATCGCGGCCGAGGCGGCGAGCCCCGATCAATCCACGAAACGTAAGTGGTTCAGCACGATCGCGGCGCCGAAAACCAGCTTGAGCCTCGCCCGGCTTCGCTCCGCCATGCGCGGCATGTTCCCCACGCATCAGACGAGCTTGCGCTTCAGCTTTAAAGACGAGTTCTTCGACAAGCTGCTAAAACTCGCGCCCGTGAAAGAAAACGAGTTCCTCACGACCTTCGCTGAGCACCTTGCGCCCATGGGCTGCACCGAGG
>DASUEL010000564.1:0-4211 GCA_036275095.1 Bdellovibrionales bacterium | reverse complement strand
GTCGCGAAAATGAACGCCTTTGAGGAGCAGGCCGTGGGGCGCGCGCTTTACAAGGCGTCGGGCGCCGGCGTCGATGTCGACCTGGTCGTGCGGGGGTTCTGCGTGCTGAGGCCCCGTGTTCCACAGCTGAGCGAGCGCATTCGCGTGATTTCGGTCATAGGCCGTTTTCTCGAGCACTCCCGCCTTTATTATTTCAGAAACGGAGCCAAGGACCCGCTGGACGGCGAGTTCTATATCGGCTCGGCCGACTGGATGTACCGAAACCTCAACTCGCGGGTCGAAGCCATCGTGCCCGTCGAGGAGCGTGCGCTTCGCGAAAAACTCTGGGATGTGCTTCAGATCATGCTCAACGACCAGAGGCAGGCGTGGGACATGCAGCCGGATGGAACCTACGTGCAGCGCCTGCCGGTGACCGAAACGCAACAAACGGGCTCGCACGCCCAGCTCATGAAAATCGCGCGTAAGGGGCCGGCGGGCAGCGTTCCGTCGGTTGATGAAGAAGAAGTTCCGTCCTATGAGGGCCAGCAAGATGAAACTACTCGTCGTAAGACACGCAAGAGCCGAAGAAAGAGATGAGTTCGCTGAAAAATCGTCGAACGACGATTTGCGGCCTCTGACGAAAGAGGGCGGTGAGATCATGCGATCGATCGCGCCTCGGCTTCGCGAATGGTGCGGGGCGCCCGACATGCTGGTCTCGAGCCCGCTCGTTCGCGCCGTACAAACCGCCGAGATTTTAGCCGAAGAGTTCGGGTTCGAAAAAATCATTCAGACGTCGACGCTCGCGCCCGATGAGGCGCCGCTGGAGTTCGTGCGGTGGCTCGCGCGGACCGCCAAGAACGACGACCCCGACTTCATTTGCATCGTGGGCCATGAGCCGCATCTTGGGTCACTGATCAGTTATCTGCTGACGGGGGAGCCGCGGTCGTTCGTCGAAATGAAAAAGAGCGGCGCGTGCCTGCTGGAATTTCCCAACGGCCACATCGAAGAGGGCGCGGCGACGCTGCGCTGGCTCGTCCCGCCGAAGCTGTCGAAGTAGACCCGTCTTACCGTACCACGAACGGAATTTGATCGACTTGACTGTTCGCGCGGTCCCGCAGCTCGATCTTGTGTCGCCCGCGCTTGAGCGGCCAGAGCGTGAGCTCGCGCGCCGAGCCCAGGCGTTTGCCGTTGATGAACAGCGTGTGGCCTTCTTGTGGCGCCTCGATCTCAATCGGAAGTTTCTGAAGGCGCGGCGGAATGTCGGGGTCGAGGGCCACGAGCATGTCCTGTAGCGGATAGGCGATGCGTGTAAGAGTTCGCGCGGGCAACGGTTCGCCAGCCACTTGGCGCTCGGGCTCGAATTTCATCGCCGCTTCGGCCGCTGGAACGGCCGGCTGCGATTCGCGATGAAGCGCGAGCATCACGTGGCGCCAGACGGGCGCCGCTCCCGAAACTCCGCTGACGTTCCACATGGCCTCTCCGCTGAAATTGCCGACCCAAACTCCGACGGTGTAGGCACTCGTATAGCCGAGGCACCAGTTGTCGCGCATGTCTTTGCTCGTACCTGTTTTCACCGCGGCCTTGAATGGAAGGTTGAGAACGCTTTCGGCTCCGAAGGTGTGACGGCGATTCTGTGGCGCCGACAAGATTTCGAAAAGCTCGCCGCGGGTGCGCGCGCCGAGAGGAGCGTCTTCGCGCGCGAGGCGCCGGTAAGCCTGCGTGAGCTCCCAAAGACTGACGTCGGCCGAGCCGAGCGCGAGACTCGGGCCGTAGTAATCTTCGTCTTTGAGGTTTGAAAAGCCGAGATCGCGCAGGAGCGCCAGGACCCGGCGCTCGCCCACCAGGCGCAGGGCGCGCACCGCCGGCACGTTGAGACTCGAGCCGAGCGCTTCGCTGACGGTCACGAGCCCGCGAAACTGGTTGTCATAGTTGCGCGGATGATACACCCGCCCTTGCCCCACGGGCACGTCGGCCGGCGAATCGTCGAGCAGAGAGCCGGGCTGCAAGATGCCGAGCTCGAGGGCCGCGCCGTAGACGAACGGCTTGAGTGTCGAGCCCGCTTGCCGCGGAGCCTGAATGCCGTCGACCAGATGGGCGGAAGATACGCCGGCGCCGGGGTTCGCGGCGTACGCGAGCACCTCGCCGGTCTTGTTGTCGAGCACGAGGACGGCTCCGTCGCGCACGTTTTGCTTCGAGAGAATTTTCAGCTGTTCTTGCAGCGCCGCCATCGCGAGCGACTGCAGACCGCGGTCGAGCGTCGTCTCGAGCACGCCGTCGCCGCCGGGCTTTAGGAAATGCTTCGAGATGACGGGGAGCGTGGCTTTCGAGAGCGGTATCTCGTAGGGGCGGCCGAATACGTCGTGAGCGAGGCGGCTGAGCTGCGCGCAGTCGAGCGTCGTATCGAGCGCGCACGCGCGGCTGGCCAGCCGGTCGGGCCGCGCGTTCGGCGCCCTCAAGAGCGCGGTGAGCAGCGCCGACTCTTCGGCGTGAAGGGAGCCCGGGCTTTTCTTGAAGTAACCGGCAGCGGTCGCCGGCAGTCCGATGAGCTCGCCCCGAAAGGAGACCAGATTCACATAAGCTTCGACAATCTGCTCCTTGCTCCACGCGCGCTCCAGGTGGAGTGCGCGCGCAATCTGACGAAGCTTCTCGAGCGGCGTGCGGCGGCCGCGTTTGGCCGACACATCAATGAGGCTCGCGAGCTGCATCGTGATTGTGCTCGCGCCCCGCTGCCCGCGGCCCGAAAGCCATTGAAGGCCCGCGCGGCCCAGGGCCAACACGTCGACGCCGGGGTGAGTGTAGAAGCGGCGGTCTTCGGCTTTGATCAGCGCGCTTTGAAACGCGGGGGATACATCGCTCCACGCCACCCAATGAAGGCTTCTGGCCGAGTGGGCCGAGCGCGTGCTCCCCAGCACTTCGCCGTCGCGGTCGACCACGAGTGAGTCGCTGGAGCGGTGCCGGCCCTTCACCTCTTCGAACGAAGGAAGCTTGAGCGTCGAGTACCAAGCCGCGGAGCCGAGGGCAGCCGCGGTCATGACCGCGGCTGCTCCGTTAAGGAGCCACTTTCCAATTCGCATTCGGTGTCTCTCCAAAAGTTTCGGGGGCATACATCGCTTCCACCCGCGTCGGCGGAAGCTTCAGCTCGCCCGCCGAGTTCAAACGTACGCGATAGCTGATTTTATAGACCCCACGCGGGAGGTACGCGGCGTACGCGATGAAATTCGCATGGGACTTTTCGGTGAACTCGACGGGCCAGTACGCCGGCTCATTCGGGTTGTACCTCGCCTTTGACGGCGGAGCGCGATCGAGAATCGCCGATGCGCCGTCGAGGCCCGTTCCGAGGTGCGACGAGCCCGCCGGCACGGGATCGCGAATCACCACCCAGGCCTGATCGGCGTTCGCGGTGACCGTGAGCTCGACGTTCGCGACGTCGCCCAGACTCCAGGAGCCGGGCTTCTTCTGTTCGACGGGCGTCACGGTTTTCGCGACCTTGTAACCGAGATTGAACGGAGCTTTGAGCGGAATCGCCGAAAGGGTCTCGAAGTGAATCCAGGGTTTGCCCGCGCCCGAGTGCGTGAATTCGACTTTCACCTTGTCTTTGTCGGAGCCTTTGGGCCAGCCGAGGAGCTGGGTCTCGCCGTAGGGAGTCTTCTTCCAGTTGAAAATTCCGCTTTGATCGAGCGACACCGCCTTTGTTTCGCCTTCGACTTTGACCTTTTCGAACTTCGCGCTGAACTTGCGCAGCTGAGTGAGGCCCCAGGCGTTCGCAAGCGTCGTATCCCAGTGCCCGGCCTTCAGCCGTGCGGTGATTCCTCGGGCGAGCCGGCCGACGTCTTCGGCCCAGCCGTCGTTTTCGATCGCGATCCCGAATACGCCCATCGCCTCTTGGTCGCGGGACGAGAAGAGCCGCCACTGAGCCTCCCAGTCGAGATCGCCCTGAAGGTTCATCAGCGAGCCCTGGAAGTTGATGCGCGACTTCAGGATATTCTCGGCCTTCGCGAGCTCGGCGTCGCGGTTGGGCACTGACGCCTCTTTTTTAAGAATGCGATACCACGCCGTGACCGTTTCGGTTTTCCACAAATTAGGAGTGAGCTGAATCGAGGCCAGGTCGGCGGCGTTGAAGCGGCCGTAGCGCGACAGCGTTTCGAGCAGAAGCACGCGCTCTTCGGTCCGGTAGATGTTGCGGACGAAGTCGTCCCACCACGTGCGGCAGTGATTTTGCCCGCGAATGACGG